>NZ_RZPB01000209.1:0-8367 GCF_003998535.1 Mesorhizobium sp. M7A.F.Ca.AU.002.02.1.1
GTCGCCCAGGCCCGCCTGCAAGGCGTGGCTATCGCGCCCGGAACATCCTTCCGTATTTCGGGTGCGCCCTGGCACCCGGCGGTGCGTATCTCGCTGGGTTCGACCACCGAGGGGGAACTGCGCGCCGGCCTCGGCGTTGTCACCAAGCTGCTGCTTGGCGATCCGGAGCATCTGCTGCTCGCAATCTAGGTCCGGTTTGCCCGGAAATTGTGGGGAATCAGAATAATTGTCATGATATTATTTTCCCAATTGACATGATTTGGCGCGTTCCGCATCGTTAAGGGGCATAGGCTTCTCCAGCACGGGGAAATACATTTGTCCGCACCAGCGCCCATCATCAAGATCGACAGCATCTCGAAAAGCTTCGGCAGCTTCAAGGTGCTGGACGGCCTGTCGATGCAAGTCATGCCCGGCGAGAAGCTGGCACTGATCGGCCCATCGGGTTCGGGCAAGACGACGATCCTGCGCATCCTGATGACGCTGGAGCGCATCGATGGCGGTCATATCCAGATCGACGGCGAGCAGCTCTATCACATGGAGCGCAATGGCCAGCTGTTGCCCGCCGATGAGCGGCATCTGACAAGGATGCGCCAGAAGATCGGCATGGTGTTCCAGCTGTTCAACCTGTTTCCGCACAAGTGCGTCATGGACAATGTCACGCTGGCGCCGATGCTGACCAAGGGCACGCCGCGTGCCGCCGTCGAAAAGCGGGCGATGGAACTGCTCGAAATGGTCGGCATGGCCGACAAGGCCAAGAACATGCCGGCGCAGCTGTCCGGTGGACAGAAGCAACGCGTGGCGATCGCTCGGGCGCTGGCGCTGTCGCCGAAGATCATGCTGTTCGACGAGGTGACGTCGGCGCTCGATCCAGAGCTGGTCGAGGAGGTGATGAACGTCATGCGCAAGCTCGCCGCCGAGACCGACATGACCATGCTGCTGGTCACCCACGAGATGGGCTTTGCCCATGATTTCGCCGACCGGGTGCTGTTCTTCGATCGCGGCAGGATCGTCGAAGAAGGCAAACCGGACGAGATTTTCCGCAATCCCAAGCAGGAGCGCACGCAAGGTTTCCTGAAGAAGATCATCGCGGCCGGACATCGGGTCTGACCGCAATGCCCAGGGCGACGAAGTCGTCCCGAGGCGGCGAGGGCCGCCATGCAACAAAGCAAGACAAGAAACAAGGAGTTGGGAACAATGAACAAACTTGGCATTCTGGCCGGCGTTGCCGGTCTTGCACTGACGGCGGTGCTGGCCGCCTCGATCCCCGGTTCGGCCGATGACAGCAAGCTCGAGCAGCTCAAGGCGCAAGGTTTCGCCCGCCTCGCCATCGCCAACGAGCCGCCCTATACGGCGGTCGCCGCCGACGGCAAGGTTTCGGGTGCCGCGCCTGATGTGGCCCGCGAGATATTCAAGCGGCTCGGCGTCGCCGACGTTGCCGCTTCGATCTCCGAATATGGCGCCATGATCCCCGGCCTGCAGGCCGGTCGCTTCGATGTCGTCACCGCCGGCCTGTTCATGAAGCCGGAGCGCTGTGCTGCGGTCGCCTATTCGGAACCCGTGCTGTGCGACGCCGAGGCGATGCTGGTGAAGAAAGGCAATCCAAAGGGTTTCAAGAGCTATGAGGATGTCGCCAAGGATACGACTGCGACCATCGGCGCGCCGGGCGGCGGCACCGAGGAGAAGCTCGCGCTCAATGCCGGCGTGCCACGCGATCGCGTCATCGTCGTGCCGGATGGCCAGAGCGGCGTGAAGATGCTCCAGGATGGCCGCATCGACGCTTATTCGCTGCCCGTCCTGTCGATCAATGATCTGGTCAAGAAGGCCAACGATCCGAACCTCGAAGTCATCGCTCCGGTGCAGGGCGCACCGGTCTATTGCGACGGCGCCGCTTTCAAGAAGGGCGACGAGGCACTGCGCGACGCCTTCGATGTGGAACTGGCCAAGATGAAGAAATCGGGCGAGTTCGCCAAGATCATCGAGCCCTACGGCTTCTCGGCGGCAGCCGCGATGTCGACCAGCCGCGACAAGCTCTGCGCGGCGAAGTGATCCTTCCTTCTCCCCGTTCAACGGGGAGAAGGTGTCACGAAGTGACGGATGAGGGGCGGCGCCAAACCTTCGCAAGTTCGCGCCGCCCCTCATCTGCCTGCCGGCATCTTCTCCCCGTGAACGGGGAGAAGATGCTAAACCCAACGTTGGAAACCGAATGACCCAGTGGTCCGGCTATTTCGGCCTGATATTGCAGGGAGCGCTTGTCACCATCGAGCTGACGCTGATGGGGTCGGTGCTGGCGCTGATCATGGCCTTCCTCGCCGGCATGGGGCGCGTGTCGCGCTTCTTTGCGCTGCGTTGGTTGGCCACCGCCTACATCGAGTTCTTCCGCGGCACCTCGATCTTCGTGCAGTTGTTCTGGGCCTATTTCGTGCTGCCCTTCATCGGCATTTCGCTGACCCCGTTGCAGGCCGGCGTGCTGGCGCTCGGCCTCAATGTCGGCGCCTACGCCGCCGAAGTGGTGCGCGGTGCCATCCAGTCGATCGGCCGCGAACAGTATGAGGCCTGCACAGCGCTCAATCTCGGCCGCTGGCAAGGCATGCGCCACATCATCCTGCCACAGGCGCTGCTGGTGATGCTGCCGACCTTTGGCAACAATGCCATCGAATTGCTCAAGGCGACCGCCGTGGTGTCGCTGATCTCGCTCACCGACCTGACCTTCCAGGCGCAGGTGGTGCGCGCCCAGACCGGCAACACCCTGGTGCCGTTCACCACCATCCTGATCATCTATTTCATCCTCGCCCTGCTCATCTCGTGGGGCGTGCGCTCGCTGGAACGACGCATGGCGCGCGGCCTCGACGGGGTGCGTGCCTGATGGCCAACTCCCTTCTGATAAATTGGGCCTACTGATGGAATGGGATTGGAATTTCGTCTGGGAAATCATGCCAACGCTGATCCAGGGCGTGAAGATCACCATCCTGGCGACGCTGCTCGGCTCGGTGCTGGCGGCGATCGTCGGGCTTGGCATTGCGCTGGCGCGCCGCTCGCCCAACAAGGCGTTGTCGCGCACGGTCGGCTGGGCGGCTGAATTCATCCGCGGCACGCCGCTGCTGGTGCAGCTCTATTTCATCTTCTACGTGCTGCCCGACATCGGCATCCTGCTGCCGCCGCTGGTCGCCGGTGTCATCGGGCTCGGGCTGCATTACGGCACCTATACGGCCGAGGTCTATCGTGCCGGCATCGACAATGTGCCGCGCGGCCAATGGGAGGCCGCCAAGGCGTGCAATTTGAGCGCCAGTCAGACCTGGACCCACATCATCATTCCGCAGGCTATCCCACCGATGATTCCGGCGCTCGCCAATTACTTTATCGCCATGTTCAAGGAAACGCCGCTGCTGTCGGCGATCACCGTGCTGGAACTGATGAACCAGGCCAAAAGCGTCGCCAACACCTACTATCGCTATATCGAGCCGATCACCCTGGTCGGTGCTTTCTTCCTGGTCATCAGTCTGTTTTCGGTCGTGTTGCTGCGCTGGCTGGAACGCCGCTACGGCAAGATCGAGAGGTAACCGATGAAACCCTTGCCCGAGATCAAGGTGTATCCAAAACGGCCGGCACTGGATGCGCGTCCGCTGGAGCGGCGCATCGGCCTGATCATCCTGGCCACCGACCACACCAGCGAACCGGATTTCCGCCGCATGGTGGCGAGCGAACGCGTCGGCGTCTATGTCGCGCGCATTCCCTATGCCAACCCGACGACGCCCGAAAACCTGCGCAAGATGCAGCCGGCGCTGACGGCGGGCGCGGCCCTGATCCTGCCGGATGAGCCACTCGATGCCGTCTGCTATTCCTGCACTTCGGCCTCGGTGGTGATCGGCGATGCCGAGATCGAGGCGGCGATCCAGGTCGCAAAGCCCGGCGTGCCGGTAATCACCCCGCCGATGGCGGGCGTGCGCGGGCTGCGTGCGCTGGGCGCAAGCAAGATCAGCATCCTCACTCCCTACACGGTCGAGACATCCAGGCCGATGGCCGCCTATTTCGCGGCGCACGGCTTCGAGATCGCCAGCTTCACCTGCCTCGGTTTCGAGGACGACCGCGAGATGGCGCGCATCGCACCGGCGGCCCTCGTCGAACTGGCGCGTGAGGCGACCGACACCAGCGCCGATGCGCTGTTCGTCTCCTGCACGGCGCTGCGTAGCGCCCTCGCGGTCACCGGAATGGAAAAAACTATTGGACGTCCCGTGGTGACCAGCAACCAGGCGACCGCCTGGAATTGTCTGCGGCTGTGCGGAGATGACACGCCGCGTCCCGAATTCGGCCGTCTGATGACGCAGCCATTTGCCGCCTGATTGATGATCATGACACAGGTCACTCTTGAGCACATTCGCGCCGCGCATGAGCGCATTGCCGGCAAGGTCGAGCGCACGCCGACCGTGCTGTCCCAAAGTCTTTCCGAAGGGCTGGGCGTCCCCGTCCACCTCAAGCTCGAACACCGGCAGACCACCGGCAGCTTCAAGCTGCGCGGCGCCTCGAATGCCGTCGCTTCGCTCAGCACCGCGGAGAAGGCGCGTGGCGTGGTCGCGGCCTCGACCGGCAACCACGGCCGCGCGCTGGCGCATGCGGCGAAGCTTGAGGGCATGCGCGCGGTGATCTGCATGTCGCGGCTGGTGCCTGAAAACAAGCTCGACGAGATCCGCCGGCTGGGCGCGGAGGTTCGCATTATCGGCAACAGTCAGGACGATGCCCAGCAGGAGGTCGATCGGCTGGTGGCGCAAGAGGGGCTGGTTATGCTGCCGCCCTTCGACCATCCCGACATTGTCGCCGGGCAAGGCACGCTCGGGCTTGAGATGATCGAACAGGTCCCGGATGCTGCCCTCGTCCTGGTGCAGTTGTCGGGTGGCGGGCTCGCCTCAGGCGTTGCCGCGGCCATCAAAGGCGTCAGCCCCGGCACAAAGATCATCGGTGTCTCGATGGCTCGTGGCGCGGCGATGAAGGCCAGCCTCGATGCCGGCCGCCCGGTGCTGGTGGAGGAATTGCCGACGCTGGCGGATTCGCTCGGCGGCGGCATCGGCCTCGACAACCGGCTGACCTTCGCCATGTGCCGCGACCTGCTCGATGGTATCGTCCTGCTTAGCGAGGACGAGATCGCCGCCGGCATCCGTCACGCCTATGCGCGCGAACGCGAAATCGTCGAGGGCGCCGGCGCGGTCGGCATCGCCGCGCTGCTCGCCGGCAAGGTCAGGTCGGACGGGCCGGTGGTCGTGCTTCTCTCCGGCCGCAACATCGATATGGACGCGCACCGCAGGATCGTCTGCGGCGAGGCGCCATCGCTCAAGGAGCACGCCGCATGAGCCGGATGACGATCCTCACCGAACAAGAATTGCGCGCGATCGTGACACTCGATCTCGATGCAGTCGCCTGCGTCGAAAACGCCTTCCGTGCGCTTGCCACCCTGCCGGTGGCGATGCCGCCGATCCTGCGGCTCGACATTCCCGAGCATCGCGGCGAGGTCGACGTGAAGACCGCCTACGTGCCTGATATCGACGGTTTCGCCATCAAGATCAGCCCCGGCTTCTTCGACAATCCGAAGCTCGGCCTGCCCAGCGTCAACGGCATGATGGTGCTGCTGTCGTCCAAAACCGGGCTGGTCGAAGCACTGCTGCTCGACAACGGCTATCTCACGGATATCCGAACCGCTGCTGCCGGCGCCGTCGCCGCCAAACATCTGTCGCGTCAGGACTCGTCAGTTGCCGCGATCTTCGGCGCCGGCGTCCAGGCCGGGTTGCAATTGGAAGCCCTGATGCTGGTGCGGCCGATTTCCGAGGCGCGCATCTGGGCGCGCGATGTGGCAAAGGCCGAGGCAACCGCCGGAGCCCTGCGCGAAAAGCTCGGCATTCTCGTGCATGCCGAGCCCGACGCGGCAAACGCAGTTGTCGGCGCCGACATCATCGTCACCACCACGCCTTCGACCGAGCCGCTGATCAAGGCGGGTTTCGTTTCCGCCGGCCAGCACATCACGGCGATGGGCTCCGACGCCGAGCACAAGAACGAGATCGCGCCGGCAATCCTGCGCATGGCCGACCTCTATGTCGCCGACAGCGCCCGTCAGACGCGGCGGCTGGGTGAGCTGCATCACGCCATCGCGGCGGGCGTGATGGCCGCTGACGAAGAGGTGACCGAACTTGGCCAGATCATCGCCGGTAAACGGCATGGTCGGCGCTCGGCCAGCGACATCACCATCGCCGATCTGACCGGCACCGGCGTTCAGGATACGGCGATAGCTACGTTCGCCCGCGATCGGGCGCGGGTGGCCGGTTCCGGGGCCATTTTCGAAAGCTGATGCTGGCCAAGGCGTGATCCGGAAAAATGGGAACCGGTTTTCCGAAAGATCACGCCCAAACAAGAACGACGGGCCGGTTTCAACGAAGTTGAAACAGGCTCAAGGCCCAACAAACGAGGACCAAGAACAATGCAACCGAACCTGAGATTCTCGCGCGGCGAATATGCGGATCGCCTCGCCAAGACACGCAAAGCCATGGAGGTGAAGGGCGTCGATCTTCTTGTTATCAGCGACCCGTCCAACATGGCCTGGCTGACCGGCTATGACGGCTGGTCGTTCTACGTGCATCAGGCGGTTATCGTGCCGCCATCGGGCGAGCCGGTCTGGTACGGCCGTGGCCAGGACGCCAACGGTGCCAAGCGCACTGCCTATCTCGCGCATGACAACATCGTCGGCTATGCCGATCACTATGTGCAGTCGACCGAGCGCCACCCGATGGATTTTTTGGCCAGCGTGCTTGCGGATCGCGGCTGGGGCAAGCTGACAGTCGGCGTTGAGATGGACAATTACTGGTTCTCGGCCGCCGCCTTCGCATCGCTGCAGAAGCATTTGCCCAATGCCCGCTTTGTCGATGCCACCGCGCTGGTCAACTGGCAGCGCGCGGTGAAGAGCTCGACCGAGATCGACTATATGCGCAAGGCGGCTCGCATCGTCGAGGCGATGCACCAGCGCATCTTCGACAAGATCGAGGTCGGCATGCGCAAATGCGATCTCGTTGCCGAAATCTATGATGCCGGCACGCGCGGCGTCGACGGCATCGGCGGCGACTATCCGGCGATCGTGCCGCTGCTGCCGTCGGGTGCCGATGCCTCGGCGCCGCATCTGACTTGGGACGACAGACCGATGAAGCGGGACGAGGGCACCTTCTTCGAGATCGCCGGCTGCTACAACCGCTATCACTGCCCGCTGTCGCGCACCGTCTTCCTCGGCAAGCCGACGCAGGAATTCCTCGATGCCGAGAAGGCGACGCTGGAAGGCATGGAAGCGGGGCTGGCCGCGGCCAAACCCGGCAACGCCTGTGAGGACATCGCCAACGCCTTCTTCGCCGTGCTGAAGAAGTATGGCATCGTCAAGGACAACCGCACCGGCTATTCGATCGGACTGTCCTATCCGCCGGACTGGGGCGAGCGCACGATGAGCTTGCGTCCCGGCGACCGCACCGAACTCAAGCCCGGCATGACCTTCCATTTCATGACCGGCCTGTGGCTGGAAACGATGGGACTGGAGATCACCGAGTCCATCCTGATCACCGAAACCGGTGTGGAGTGCCTGGCCAATGTGCCGCGTAAGCTGGTGGTGAAGGATTGAGCCCGATGTCGAATCTACGCTCATCACCGGTCGCGCCGACCGTCGATTTCGACCGCGACGGCGTCCAGCACGGCTTCCTGCGCTTGCCCTACAGCCGCGACGATTCCGCGTGGGGCTCGGTGATGATCCCGATCTGCGTCATCCGCAACGGCAACGGACCGGCAGCTCTGCTGTCCGGCGCCAACCATGGCGACGAATATGAGGGGCCGCTGGCCCTCTACGATCTCGCCAGGACCCTCGATCCCAGGCAAGTCAGCGGCACGGTGATCATCGTGCCGGCAATGAACTATCCGGCCTTCCGCGCCGGCACGCGCACCTCGCCGATCGACAAGGGCAACATGAACCGCAGCTTTCCCGGCCGGCCGGACGGAACGGTGACCGAAAAGATCGCCGATTACTTTCAACGTGAGCTGCTGCCTCGCGCCGACATCGTGTTCGACTTCCACTCCGGCGGCAAGACGCTGGACTTCGTGCCGTTCTGCGCGGCGCACACTTTGCCCGACAAGGCGCTGGAACAGAAAGCCTTTGACGCGGTCGCGGCCTTTGCCGCTCCGTTCTCGATGCGCATGATCGAGATCGACGCCGTTGGCATGTACGACACGGCAGCCGAGGAGATGGGCAAGGTCTTCGTCAGCACCGAACTTGGCGGCGGCGGCACGTCGCGCGCGCAAACCGTGCGGATCGCGAGGCGCGGCATTCTCAACGTGCTGCGTCATGCCGGCATTGTAGAG
>NZ_RZPB01000020.1:0-22134 GCF_003998535.1 Mesorhizobium sp. M7A.F.Ca.AU.002.02.1.1
CCAACCAGCTCATCCGCTATTCGCTGCCGGATGTGCGCTCCTGGGTCGAGATGGACATGGCCAACGTCATGGGCGTCGAGATCGACCGCGCCGGTTACATCGGCGAGGGCACGGCCTACACCCCGCAGGGCATCACCACCGTTGCAGGCGTCACCACCGTCACCCTGACGGCCACCGGCACCGCGCCGACGGTCGCGCAGATCGAGGCGGACGCTTCCTCGGCGGAGCTCGGCATGATGAATGCCAACCTGCCGATGCTGGGCGCCAAGTGGGTCATGTCCCCGCGCACGTTCATCCACCTGCAGAACATGCGCGACGGCAACGGCAACCGCTACTACCCGGAACTCCAGCTTGCGAGCCCGATCTGGCGCAACAAGCCGGTCCTGGTCACCACCCAGAATCCGGTCAATGGCGGCGCCGGCACCGACGAGACGCAGATCTGGCTGATCGCCTTCGGTCACGTCCTCTTCGGCGAGGGCATGGGCATCTCGTTCTCGGTCTCGACCGAAGCGACCGTGGTCACCAACGGCGTTGCCGTGTCGGCCTTCCAGAACGACCTGACCTACATCAAGGCGTCGGCGGAGGCGGATTTCGACATGCGCTACCTCGAAGCCGTGTCGGTCATCCCGGGCGTTCGCTGGGGCGCGTAAGCGCCTCTTTGACTCACTGATCAGGAGATCTTCGTGAAAGTAGTCAAAAAGACCGGCCTCGTGCCGGTCCATTCCACCAAGACCGGCCGCATCTTTGGTGTGACGCCGGATACGGCTCGCAAGATGCTCAGGGAGAAGGCTGCCGAGTTGGTCAACGTGCCGGAAGGCATCGAGACCTTCGAGGTAGCCGACTCCGTTGAGCCGAAGCAGCCGGCCGAAATCAAAGAGGTGACCGCAGCGCCCATCCCGGACGATTGGGAGAGCATGCACCACCTCCAGAAGGTCAAGTTGGCCAAAACCCTCCCCGGTGGCGAAGACGTGAAGACGCTTGCCGCCGCCGTCGAGGTCATTGGCGCTGAAATTCAGCGGCGCGCCGCTGCTGTAACTCCGTCGGAATAATTCGGCGGAGACGAAAACGCACGAGAAGGAGATTCCAACATGCGTGCAAATATGCTCGACGGCGGCGCTTACAGCCGCACTGCCTTTGCTGCAATCAACAAGACAGCCGTGGCAGCCGGCTCCGGTGACGCCACCGAAGTCGACTGCGCCTGGATCGATCGCGAACTTGAAGGCATTGGCATGGCACAGTCCGCCAAGCTGGTGATCGCCTTCACCGCGACGCTCGAAACCGGCGAGACCCTGACCTTCGCCGGCAACTTCCAGGACGCCACCGCGCTCGCCGGCACTGGCGTGGCTGACTTCGCCACGGCTTTCGCGGCCGCTGTCGTCGCCACCGGTGACTCCGGCGGTTCGGTCGAAACCGGCACCTACGAAGTCGACATCGACCTCGCCGGCGCCCGCCAGTTCGTCCGGACGCAGATCACGCCGAACCTTTCTCGCGGCGCGACCGACACATGCGAATGGTCGGCGGTCCTGGTCCTGTACGGCGATCACAACCAGCCTTCGACGCAAGCCACCTACAAGCTGGGCACGGCAGACGCGATCTAATGCGCAAGGCGGGCCTTCGGGCCCGCCGACTACCTCGGGGGAGGGCGGCATGGCCAACTATCTCAGCAATGTCGGTTCTGCCTTTTCTCGCCTGCTGAACACGCTCATTGGCGGAAGTTCAGACCAGACGCTTTCGGCCAGGATTGGCCTCGCCATTCTAGGCGGCGGACCGGCGTCGAAAATCAAATTCCCCAACGCTCTTCGCGAGCATTTTGTCGATGCGGCCATGTGGTCGCTCAGAGGTAAAAATCATGACTGATTTCGTGAGAACCTTCCGCCCCAATGGGGACGACGGAGAGCGGGTGCCTCTGGATCAGGTCGGGTTACTCGCAACGCCGCAGATCGAAGTGGTCAGCGCAACTGCCTATGCGCTCACGAAAGATCACCACGGCAAGATTCTCGATTTCACGGCCGCTTCGGCGGTCACTCTGACTGTCCCGGCTGGTCTGCCATCGGATTTCATCTGTGGCATCAGCCAAGGCGGCGCCGGCCAGGTAACGCTCACGGCATCGGGCGTAACGATCGGTGAGCCGGACGATCAGCTTTCAACTGCGGCGCAGTTTGTTTTGCTGACGCTCATGGCTTTCTCGGCGGACATATTCCGCCTCTATGGACGGACCGCCTGACATGCTGGCCGGTAGCGGACTGTCGCTGGCGCAGGTCGCGGCGAATATAGGCGCGGGCGGGGGTGGTGGAGCGACTGTGGGCGCTGTCCATTTCGACGGCAGCACCCAAAATCTGATTGCCGAATCATTGGCCGGTGTGGTGGACAGTTATGTTGGTTCGTTCAGCGTCTGGTTGAACCCTGATGATTGGCATCAGAATCGCGCGATCTTCATCCCCGACACTACCAACTTTAACACCGAGTGGTTTGGTGGATCGGGCAGCGGGCCACCTGATTTTCTGCCATCGGGCGTTGGCAATGAGATGGCGTCGTTCGTCGGTGGACTCTTCAGATTGAATGCCGATGGTGTGCCGGGATCGATTGTTAACGGCGCGTGGCAATGGGTTGCCGGCATGTTTGATGCGAATCATCTGGAGGGCGAGAAGATCATCAAGCTCTTCATCAATGGCATCGACAAGACTGGCTCTGTTCAGGACTTCGGCGATCAGTTCATGCCCGGTTTTGGTGGATTGAGTTTCGCGTTACCAGACATCCTGGAGAACGCGACCTTCTATTCGGGCGGAATGGCCGAGTTCTGGTGGGCACCTGGGCAGTTCGTTGACTTCAGTGATTCCGAGGTTCGCGCGAAGTTCATGAGCGCGGGGAAGCCTGTTGACTTAGGCGCGGACGGCTCGACTCCGACCGGGACAGCCCCGGCTGTTTTCCTGAGCGGAGATGCAGCGACATTCGGCACGAACAAGGGCACCGGTGGAGTACTCACGCCAACCGGCACGCTAACCAACGCCTCCACAAGCCCGAGCGACTGACGGTGACCATGAAATCCCTCCTGACCATCGCGAAGGCGAGGTTTTCATGATCCGTTACACGGCACCGCTCGAGAAACCTGTGTCCAAGAAGGGGCTTAAGCCGAAGCCGGTGACGCGCCCAAAGGGCAAGGAAGTCGATCGTGTCGTTCGCGACATGCAGCCGGCCGGCCGTGGCCCTGGCTACAAGACCAGGTGAACATCCATGCTCGACATTGAGATCGTCACGCCTCCGACGGATGAGGCAACCGACATCGTGTCCGTCGCGGAACTCAAGCGGCATCTCCGCATCTCGTCGACCATCGCGGCGCACGACACTTTGCTCGGAGAAATCCTCGAAGACGTTGTTGATAAGTTGCACGGCATTGGCGGTGAACTGAACAGGACGCTGCTCACCACGACCTACAAGCGCTACATGACGAAATTCCCAGGGAATGACGAGTGCGGCAAGCCGCTTCCGATCTTGCTCCCATATCCTCCGTTGATCAGCCTTGGCGCGATCATGATTGAGGACGGAAGCAGTCCGGACAACGTCGTCGACTCCGCGGACTATGTCGTCAAGAGCGGCATGCTTGTTCCTGAGGTCCATCCGGTCAGCGCCTGGCCGTCTGTCACTGCTGCGCCGCGCGCGGTGTCGGTCACCTATACGGCCGGCTACGCTGAGCACAACGGCAAGGTCAAGAGGATGGTCAAGTTCTTGGCCGGCCACTACTTCGAAAACACAGAAGCGACCATCCTTGAGCAGAACAAGACGCTGATCAGCCGAAACGTACTGTTCGCCATGGATGACCTGCGCGCTGCGCTAAAAATTAGCAACTCGTATGACAGCTTTAATGAGGACTAACGCATGCGCGGCTCAGTCCTTCGTAACCAGATCGAGATCCAGCGCAAGGTTCAGGTCGGCGTCGACAGTCTGAACGCGCCAAACATGGTCTGGCAGACCTGGCGATCGCCTCTTTGTGAAGTGGAAGTCCGCCGCGGCCGAGAACACTTCGACCCGGCGACCAAGCAGCGATACTCAGAAGAGGTTTGGCGCTTTCGGACAAGGTATGAGGAAGTCGTCGGCCTCGATACGACGATGAGGATCGTCCACAACGGGATGAATTTCGACATCAAGGCGCCGCTGCCGGATGGGCAGTTCCAGCGGGACTGCATCATCGAGTGCACGGTGCAGGATTCGGTCATTGGGCCGGCACCGCTGTCGATCGCGATCACTGAGGCCATCCCCGACGGGCAGGCAAACGTCGTATTCGCAGGCTTCAGTATCTCGTGTGCCGGCGGAAGTGGCACGAAGGTCTACTCTGTCTCTGCCGGATCACTGTCTACAGGTCTCAGCCTCTCGTCCTCGACAGGTCTGATTTCCGGAACACCAACAACGGCCGGCGACTATCCAGTCACCTTCAAGGTCACTGACTCGAGCGGAAACGCGAGTCTCCCGTCGATTACACTGACCATTGTCGCGTAGGTAACCATGCCCGTTGACATCCAGACATTCACCTCCGGGATCAAACCGGCCGACCAAGCAAGGATCTGGTGATGTCGATCCTCGGCATGCGGCAATGGTCGATGGATGGGTCTTATCAATTTGTGCTGGAACCGGTTGCCTTTGTCGCCGCATCAAGCACGGTCTATGTAACCGCGACAAGCCAGAACCAGACGATCCCGGCCAGTGTTGCGACAGGCGATCTCCTGATCGCAGCGGTGATGCATAGGGCGGCATTGACGCCTGCTGCCGGATGGACACTGGTTTCGACTGTCTCTTGCACCGAAAACGGCACCACGACACAGAGCACCAGCGTCTACAAGCGCGTCGCGCAAAGCGGGGACGCTGGTGCGTCGACAACGTGGACGCAGGCGACATCGCAGCGCATGTCTGTCCACATCATGGCGTTTCGTCGATCTGGGGGATGCGACGTTGTCGATAATGACACCGCGTTCCAGAGCAATCTTGTAGCGAATACAAATGTCGGGAACATGGCGGTATCGGTCGCCACCGCTGATCTTCAGATGGGCGTTGCGGTTGCGTCAGCAGTTTCCGCCAACAATGTTGCCGGCGACTCTATGGCTGCATCTGTCGGGACATTGACGACGCCCGCGACCGCGACCGGCAACCGTCTTGGCGTGGCTTACCGAAGCCGCAACTCCGGCGAAACGACTGCGGGCACATTTACGACCAATCTAGCCCCGACCACTACGGCGAACGGCTGGGCGGCCGTCAGCCTGGTCATCGGCTGAGGTTAAGGGCAAACGTTCAATGCGAACTGTCAAAAAAGGCGCCACCAGTCAGTCGATCTATTTCGACATCCTGGATTCGACGTCGACCACCGGCGGGCGCAAGACCGGGCTTGTCTTCAACACGGCGAGCCTCGTCGCCTACTACGTGCGCAACCAGAACACGGCGGTTTCGATCACGCTGGCTACGCTGGCCGCCGCCAACACCGCATGGTCGTCTGGCGGGTTCAAGGAAGTCGACGCTGCCAACATGCCAGGCATCTACCGGCTCGACGTGCCGGATGCGGCTTTCGCCACCGGGGCCGACAGTGTCGCCATTGTGCTCAAGGGCGCCACCGGCATGGTGCAGGCGAGTTGTGATGTGCAACTGGTCGCGATCGACCCGCAGGACAGCGTTCGCGCCGGCCTGACCGCACTACCGAATGCCGCGGCAGAAGCCGCTGGCGGTCTCTACACGCGCGGCACCGGCGCTGGGCAGATCAACCAGGATGGGAATGGTCGCGTCGATACCAATGTCGTCAACTGGAAAGGCGCAACCGCTCCCGCGATGACCGGGGACGCTTATGCGCGTATTGGTGCCCCGGCAGGCGCATCTGTCAGCGCGGACGTTGCTGCCGTCAAAGCCGTTCTGCCCGCCGCCCTTGTCTCGGGCCGCATAGACGCCAGCGTCGGCGCCATGGCTGCCGCCGTGCTGACCGCCACTGCGATAGCCGCCGATGCGATCACCGATGCCAAGGTGGCCAGCGATGTCACCATTGCCAGCGTTACCGGAGCAGTCGGTTCCGTCACTGGCGCTGTGGGCTCTGTCACCGGAAATGTGGGCGGCTCTGTCGCCAGTGTCGCATCTGGCGGCATCACGGCGGGCAGCTTCGCGGCTGATGCCATTACGGCGGCCAAGATTGCGGCCGATGTCACCACCGAACTCCAGGCTGGCCTTGCCACGGCGGCATCCATCGCTGCGCTGAACAACCTTTCGGCCGCACAGGTCAATGCGGAGGTCGATTCGGCATTGGCCGACTACGACGCCCCAACCAAGGCAGAACTGGACGCCGCTGTATCGCCGCTCGCAACCGCCGCAAACCTCGCGGTCGTTGCCGGCTACATCGACACCGAGATCGGCACCATCATCACCAACTTGGCGACGGTCGACACTGTTGTCGATGCCATCAAGGTGAGCACCGACAAGCTCGACGACACGGTCGAGGACGACGGCGGCACCTTCCGCTTCACCGCCAACGCACTGGAACAGGCACCAACAGGCGGCAGCGCGCCAACAGCCGGCGAGATCGCCGACGAGGTGCAGACCCGCACCATCGCTGCGGTGACGCTGGTCAACGGCCTTGCGGCGAACAGCGTGACGGCGGCGGCCCTCGCAGCGGATGCGGTGACGGAAATCCAATCTGGATTAGCAACAGCCTCAGCGCTCTCCACGGTCTCTGGCAAGGTCGATGCGATCGATGACTTCCTTGATACCGAGGTTGCGGCAATCCTGGCCGACACCAACGAACTGCAGACCGATTGGGCGAACGGCGGCCGGCTCGACCTCATTCTCGATGCTCGCGCTTCGCAGGCAAGCGTCGATGACCTTCCTACAAATGCCGAGTTGGCGACGGCACTTGGAACCGCTGATGATGCGGTCTTGACACAGGTCGCCCTAGTCAAGGCAAAGACCGACAATCTGCCGAGCGATCCTGCCGACCAATCATTGATCATTGCCGCAGCGACCGCAATTCAAAGCGACATCGCGGCGCTCAACAACGTGTCGGCTGCGCAAGTCAACGCAGAGGTTGACACCGCGCTCGCGGACTATGATGGCCCGACCCATGCCGAGATGACGGCGGAACTTGCATCTGCGGATGACGCAGTCTTGGCGGCGATCGCCGCACTCACCATTCCGACAGCCTCTGCCAATGCCGCTGCGCTCCTGGCGTCTTCGTTCGAGAATGCTGAAACAGTGCAGGACTTCCTGCGGCTGTCTCGCGCTGCCCTCTATGGCGTCGGCGTCAATCTCGACACCTCGTCGCCGAAGTACAAGAGCGCCGACGGCAGCAAGAACCGCATCGTTGTCACGAGCGCCGATTCAGACGGCAATCGGCCTACGGTGACTCTGGACGCCACGTAAGATGTTCGGTCGCCGCTTCTGGGGACTCCGCTTCTTCGGCGATCGATACTGGGGACGCGGCACGACAGTCATTGTAAGCCCGACCGATCCGGCAAGGATCGCGTACGTCGCGGCCGAGACTCGTGTTGCTGCGATTCCTGCCGAAGTTCGAACCGCTACAGTCGCCGCCGAAACCCGCGTCGCATTCGTTCCCGAGTAAGAGGACACTGCCATGGCGCTCACTTGGGATCCGAAAGATCCGGACGAGGTTCTGGACTATGTCCTTGACTGGACTGACCGGCTCGCGGGAGACACGATCACGTCGTCGACATGGACCATTCCGGTGGGCTCAGGCCTCACGCTTGGGACAAGGTCGCTCACGGACACAACAACCACGGTCTGGCTGTCGGCCGGCGTTGCGGATGTCGCCTATCAACTACTGAACCGCATCGTCACTGCTGGCGGCCGGACTCATGACCAAACTGTGAAATTGAAAGTGCGGCAGAAGTGAGCGCGCTCTCGATCGCCATCACCAAACTTAAGGCGACATCGGCGGTTACTACGAAGACGACCGCGGTGCGCATCTATCCCATTGACCTGCCACAAGGCGCGACAATGCCCTGCCTAGTGGTCAACATCGCCAGCGGCTACGACGAGCACATGCTAACGGGGGCAGGAAAGTATTT
This sequence comes from Mesorhizobium sp. M7A.F.Ca.AU.002.02.1.1, assembly GCF_003998535.1. Classification (NCBI taxonomy): domain Bacteria; kingdom Pseudomonadati; phylum Pseudomonadota; class Alphaproteobacteria; order Hyphomicrobiales; family Phyllobacteriaceae; genus Mesorhizobium; species Mesorhizobium sp. M7A.F.Ca.AU.002.02.1.1. The sequence continues at coordinate 8,046 of NZ_RZPB01000020.1, forward strand.
CCGGAACCGGGTCACCATCGAATGCATGGCCGCGACGCCGGAAGAGGTCATGTCACTGGGCGATGCGGTGATGACCGCCTTGCAGGACAATGTGAATGCCACGATTGGCGCATTCACTGGGGTCGCCACCCAATTCGCCGATCTCGATCGGACCGATTACTCGGATGATCGCGCGACCTACCGGCGCACATTGGACTTCTTCATCCGCTGGCGATCGTAAGAGGCTGTCATGGCCAAGGGTTTCAAACTGACTGGGGACACTCAACTCCGGAGCAGCATCCAGCAGCTTGGTCGCGTCTATGATGGCCGCGCGATGGACGTCGACCTTGAGGCGGCTTTGGAGCCGATGCGCAAGGAGACGGAGAAGAACGCCGTCTCGGTCCGCAACTATGCCGGCAAGCATTCGGCATTCTTCCCCCAGCCGACCGGCGCCCCCAAAGGGGGACATCTCGACCAGGGCGTCGTGTCCGTCAAGATCAAGGGGACCGCCAAGGTCAGGGTTTGGTGGGTCACATTTGCTAAGCGCGCGCGGTATATCGCGCATCTGGTTGAATTTGGCACAGCGCCGCACTTCCAGCCCCGCTTCAAAGGCGGCTTCAGTCACCCAGGCGCCCGCCCGCACCCATTCTTCCGCCCGGCATTCGACTCCCAAAAAGGCAATGTGCTGAAGGTTCTCGGCGAGCGCGCTTGGCTCCGAATTTCCACGGCGGCGTTCCGCACGCGGAAGAAGTAACTCACACAAAAGAGGCTGAAAATGCCGCGTGGCGTTTACATCCGACGGGCGGCCAAGAAGCCGGATCCGATCGAAGAAGACGCGCCATTGGCGGTCGAACAGATTGCCGAACAAGAGGCCGCCCCCAAGGCGGCCTCAGTCGTTTCGGCCACCCCATCCTGCTCCATGATCGAAAGAAAGTGGAGCGGATATCCGGTCTGGCAATGCCGGAAGTGCCGGATCAACACACTGGTTCCCGAGGACGCCGCGGCGGCTCGGAAAGCCTGCCGCAGGTAACCGCTGACCATAGGAGAAATTGTCATGGTAGCATCGACTGGTAAAGTCGGCCTTGGAACCGTTTTCAAGGTCGGCGACGGCGAGTCGCCGGAGGTTTTCACCCCCGTCGTCAACGTCACTGCAATCAATCTTTCCGGCCGTTCGGTCGAGGAAGTCGACTTCACCCACCTGGCCTCGACTGGCGGCTTCCGCGAGTTCCGGCCAGGCTTCAAGGATCCGGGTGAGATCAAGATCACCTGCCACTACAATCCCGCCGACGCCACACTGAACGGCACCGCCGGACTCGAGTCCAAGCTGAACGCGGGAACCACGTTCAACTGGGAAATCGACATGACCAACGCCGGCTTCGCCTACAAGCTGACTGGCTTCGGCTACGTCTCCGGCGGCGACTTCACCTTCACAGGCGAAGATCCGATCAACTTCGAAGTGACGATCCGCGTCTCGGGTCAGATCGACGAATCCGTCGCATAATTGGAGAACTGACTTTATGACGACCACACCGCGCATGCGCGCTGATCTACCCTTCCCTCAAGCGGGGGAAGGGGTCTACTTTCGGTTCACAAATACCGATTGTGACCATCTTCAAGGCAAGTTCGGCGATAACTGGTTCGCCGATGTTGTCCCGCGGCTGAACCGTTTCGACACCACCTACATCAGGGAATGTGTCGCCATCGGCGGGAAGAAAGACGGCAAGTCAATTCGCATCAAGTATGACGAACTGGACTGCCCGATGATCGAGCTCGTTCAAACCATTCTCGATGCGCTGTTCATCTCCATGCACGGTCGGAAGTTCGAAGACCACCTCGACTATCTCGAATCGGTCAAGAACCTAGAAGTCACGGATGACGACTCGGGAAACGCATAGAGCCCGGTGAGTTTCTCGGGGAACTGCAGAAGCACGCCTACCGGGCGGGTATGTTCCCCCACCAATTCTTCGACCTCACTCCATTTGAGGTGACGACTTGGATTGGCCCGGCGCACCAGGGCCAGATGGAAGTCGCGTGGCAACGCGAGGCGGTCAGCCGCATGAGAAAGATTCCGCAGAAGCCATCGGAACTCTGGAAAGAGCCGCAGAAGCTTCAGACGGCGGATCAGATGCATCGGAAGATGCGAGCCTACGTGGAACAGTTGAAGAAAAACAAGAAGAAAAAGTGAGCAGGCAATGGCAACACCAATCGGTTCGCTCTACGCCTCGCTCACCATGGATGTGGGGCAGTATGCCTCCGGCTGGGCGCTCGCGGACAAGATCACTGCCCGCGGCGCCAGCAACATCCGCAAGGAGGCGGGGCTTGCCCAGGCTTCCGTTGCGCGTTTTGCCAAGACTTCCGCATCTTCGGGCATCAAGCCCTATGGCCTGATCGCCGTCTCGCGCGCCTTCGAGCGCGTCAACGATCGCGTCGGCCTGCTTCGCGGCACCATGCTGGCCACGACCGCCGTCTTTGGTGGCTTGACCGCTGCGCTGTCGTCGAACCTGGTCCTGCGCTACGCGGACACCTACAACAATCTCACCAACCAGATTCGCGTTGTCTCTGACGACGCGGCTGATCTCGCCGGACAATTGGCGGCGGTTCAGGCGGCGGCCGACAACAGTCGCTCGTCGCTGCAGTCGACTGCTGTTCTTTATTCCCGTCTTGCCAAGGCAGCCCCGACCAAGTCGAACTCGGATGTTTTGGACTATGTCCAGACCATTCAGAAGGCGCTTGCGCTCGGCGGCGCCACGGCGCAGGAAGCGGCATCGGCCGCCATCCAGTTCTCGCAGGCTATTGCATCGAACCGGCTTGGCGGTGAAGAGCTCCGCGCTGTTCTCGAAACCCCACTCGGCTTGGCTTTGGCAAAGGGCCTCGACGTCACGATTGGCAAACTCCGCCAGATGAGCATCGCCGGCGAGTTGACGGCCGACAGGGTTCTCGGCGCATTGGAGAAGATCAAGGGCGGAATCGACCAGCAGTTCAGCAAGTCGATCCTCACGATCGATCAGTCGCTTATCAAGGCCGACAATCAACTGACCGCCTACATCGGTACGCTGGACAAGACCTATGGTCTGACCCGCATCGTCTCTGGCGGCATTCTCGGCTTTGCCAACAACATCGACAAGGTCGCCGGCAGCGCGGTGGCGCTCGGCCTGGCGCTGGGCTCGGCGTTCGCAGGCCGGCTCGCTGGCAGGGGTATCGGCAAGGCTGTCGACTCCACCTTTGGCGAGGTAAGCCGACGCGCTGCGGATGCACGCGACCAGGTGCAGAAGCTGACCAAAGCGCAACACGATCTTGCGCAGGAGCTCGACCGCGGCACGCGGGCGCTCGGCAGCCTGAAGGGCCGCGACAACATCGAATTTGCTTCGAAATCCGACGTCAAGATCCTGCAGCGCGAAGAGGCGAAGCTCAACAAAATTCGTGAGGATCGCCTTGCAACCACGACGCGGCTGCGCGATGCCGTGTCTGCCGCCAACGCCGTTGAGGTAAAATCGTCGAAGTCGACGATCGCTTCCGCCAACAAGATTGTCGAGACCCAGAGCAAGATCGAGGACAGCCTCGCCCGTCAGACCACTCTGACAAATGAATTGCAGAAGGCTGAGACGCGCCTGACTGCGGCCAAGGGGCAACAGACGCTCAACGTCGCGAACATCGGCGCGGTGAAAGAGGCGGAAAAAGACATCACGAAGATCCGTCAGGCGCAGATCGCCGAGACGACGAAGGCTGCGCAGCTTGAGGATGCCGTCGGCACACAGCGCATCGCGCTTGCTGCAAAAATCGGCGACGCGGAAGCAAAGGCGGCCGAGCAGAAAGCCAAATTCCAGGCGATCGCGCAGACAGCTTCAAAGCAGACCGCAAAACTCCTCACTGAGGAGTTTGACCAGACGCAGCGCCTCGGACGCGCGCGCGCGGCGATCGGCGAAGTCGGCGGCATCGGCAAAGCTGCCGAGGTCCGTGGCGCCGAAGCCGCGCTGGGCGGTCTGAGGCAGGGCCTTGAGGACACCTCACAGTCGCTCGCTTCGGCCGTCAGAGGCACCAGCGTACTCCGGCAGTCGTTCGGCCTCCTGAAGACCGGCGCCGCCAGCCTGGTGGGCTTCCTTGGCGGCCCATGGGGTGTTGCCTTCACCGGTGCCATTGCGCTCACGACATTGCTCGGCATTCGCTCGGCCGAGGCTGCACAGCAGGCCGAGAATACGAAGAAGGCGCTGAAGGATGTTTTGGGCGACATTGCGAATGCCGGAGGCGGTCAAGGCCAGATTGCCCAGGATAGCCTCCATACCGACGAACTGAAGGGTCAACTCGACGAGAAGAAAAACCAGATCGACCTGTTCACTGCGGGTTTGAAGACACAAGCTGGAACGATCGAGAACGTCCTCATCCGCATTTTCGACCCGACACTCAATCCTGCATTGGCCGGCAACAGCAAATTTGCCGATCTCTTCGGAAGCGCGACCGCCGGCATCAACAACCTCATTAAGCGCGTCGGCGTCGGTGAGGTCCAACTCTCGGGTATCAACAGGGAGTTGCGGGCTCTTCCGGAAGCCAAGTTCATCGACGACGATCAGATTTCCAAACTGACCGTTGCCGTCAGCGAGGCTGCCAAACTCCAGTTGGCCCTCAACAGGGTAAACAATCAGGCATCACAACTGAAGACGACTCTTTCCTCCGGCGTTGGAAGCATCAACGTCGAGGCCGAGATCAATCGCGCTGGCCAGCAATCTGCTGATGCACTCGAATTGTACGAAGCTTCGCTGAAGGCGTCTAGGAAGACTGCGCAGGGCCTTCTTTTCGATCTTCAGAACATCAACGATGAGACGTCGCTCGAGTCCGATATCCGCAAGGGTACGGCCGCGATCATGAAGGACAACAAGGATCTGCTCGAGGGCGAGGCGCGGGAGATCGCCATCGTCAATACGGTCCTCGATCTGATCAATAGCAAATCGGAAGCTTGGTGGCGGTCGAGCGAGGCGACCAAAGGCGAGGTCGCGCAGATTCTCGCGATGGCCAAGCAAATAGCCCCGGAGATGAAGTTCGACAAGCCGGACGCGACCACTTCCCAGTTGGCCGCCATCGACGACATGATCAACGGTCAGGTCCAGGCTAATAAGAAAATACTCGAGCGCCGCGGTCTCATTGGCCAAGAGCAAAGCCTGCTGGAGACCGAAGATGGCATTCTCGAAAGCATCGCCGGCAAAAACATCAAGATTACCGATGCTATCCGTCAACGCGTTCGGGTCGGCGCCCAAGCTATAATCGCGTCCAAGAAGGAACTCGACATCCTAGAGGGCGTGAGCACCGCATTGCAGAACGCCGCCAGTGGGGACCTCATCCAGGCAAAAAGCACGGCGCGCGCGAAAGAACTCGACGAGTTGATCCAGCGCCAGACCGATCTTGAGGCTTTGACCGAACGCTTGAAACTGGCGCAAACCGATCTTGGCACGGCATTCGCCAACGGCGGCCGGAGTATGTTTGGTCAAGCTATCGAGATCGATGGTGTGTCACAATCATATGGCGCGATCGATGCCGAGCTCCAGAATCTGGTGAAGAGGTTTATTGAGGGCAGCGTCAATTCTGATGCATTCACATCCGGTCTCGCAAAGATCCGGAAACAATTGAGCAGCCTTGGTGCCAATTCCACTGCTCTCGACGGGTTCATCAAAGGCATCCAGGATGCGGTATCGTGGATCGCCCGTCTGACGGGCGCCCTTGATACCCTCAAGGCGAATCCGGTTATTAGCAAGGCCGGGCTGACTGGCACGCGCACTGTTGATCCAGCGACTGGCATCGGCGTTTCCCGCTTCAGGAATACTGCGGCCGCCGCCGATGAAGAGGATGCAACGCGATATGCGCAACATTATCTCGTGGCTGGCGCACAGATACGTGCAGACGCTACCAAAACGTCAGAGGCTCTCAATCTCGTCGGCGCGGCCGCTACGGACTCTGCCGCTCACGGAATCGACGCAATCAATACGCTGTCTGGAAGCGCACTGTCATCGATAAACCAAGTCTTTGGCATTGCCGCGGCTATCGACTCGTTGCACGACAAGACGGTGACGGTGACGATCAAGACGCTGCACGCGGACGGCGGAGTGGCCGCCCCACTCGCGCAATCCAGCCAGTTGAAAGACGCCATCAAAGCGGTTGGTGACGTGTTCGAGTCATCTCCGCTGTTCAACGAAAACTATCAGGTTCCACAAAGTGAGATCAATGCTCGCAAGGCTGCAATAGCCGCGTCGGGCGCCACGGATTTCGCCGGAAGGATAGCAGCGGGCGGGCGCCAGTCAACCAACATCGAAGATGACCGTGTCACGTATGGAGCAGTCCGTAGTTTGACAAGCGGCGATGATAGCAAAAAAATTGTCAAGGCTATTGAAAGCGGCGTCTCGGTGACGCGAGTCAGTCAAGATCTGACTACGGCGGCCGCCAACGCCGTCGGCGACTGTGTCAGAAATCTGGATCAAACGGCATCTGGCGGGTTCAGAGATCTGTCAAACCAGCAGCATATTACGATCAGCAAACTATCAGAAGTCACGGCCGCGATGAATCTCAACTCATATGCCTTGGCTGCCCTAGTCCACAACAACGACAGCGGCGCGACGGGCACGGGTAACACCATGTTCGGCGACGCGTTCGACTCGCAGTATGGCAGCTACATTTCGAGTTGGGGTATTGGCAAAATCAAAAGGCCAACGCTTCAAACCGGGCCCCAGGACTACGGCAAGCAGCCTCAGAGCATGGGTAACATCACAGTCGGTGACATCAACGTCAACGGCGTAACCGACGGCGCTGAGGCCGGCCGCCAGGCCGCCTACGAGTTTATCAGGACGGTCGACGGTGCACTGAGCGGGAGAGTCTGATGACCTATCCCACATTCCCCAAAACGGCCGGATTGGGTTTCGTCTCGTCAACCCCGGATTTCAATTCCGAGATGATCCAGATGAACGGCGGTGGCGTGCGCTCGATCGTGAGGCGGACACGCCCGCTCCGCAGGATGACCATGGCGTACAACAACAAGCTCATCGCCGAACTTCGGGCGATGTGCGAGCAGATCGAGGAGATCCGCGGCTGCGGCTATCCAGTGCTCATCCGGGACTGGCGCCATTATTCGGTGGTCGATCAGATCTTCGGCGTCGGCGATGGGACGTCTGCCGGTAAGCAACTGAAGATCGCATTCGGCGGCAGTCGGCCTTACGATTATCCGGTCAAGTTCCTCGACGAGGATGAGGCATCCATAGTCGTCAAGTCGAACGGAGCGGTCAAGGCGATCTCAACAAAGGTCGATGGCCTCATCGTCCCGACGACGCCTTGGACGAACGGGGAAACCCTCACATGGACTGGCAGTTATTACGTGGCCTGCCGGCTTGAGACGTCATCGCAGGACATCACCATAGACGGTCCGCGCGGCGCCTATGCGACGATCTCCGGCATGGCCGCCATAGAGGACATCAACGCCTGATGCCGCGCGATATCCCAACACCACTCCTGACCATGCTCGGGGGGCAAACAATCACGCCTGTATGGCTGGTGGAGGCGACGAACCGCCTCGGTGATGTCGTGCGTCTCTCGTCCTCCGGAGAAGATGTCACCACACTGAGTAGCCCGGACGAAAACTTCCTCGGCGATCCTGGCTTCAACATGACCAGCGTCACCTACACGGTGGATGGATTCCCGGCGACCGTCGACATCACGCTGCCTGTGGATGAGATCGGACCGATCTTTTCTGAACACGTCAAGCGCGGCGTTTGGCGTAAGGCGACGGTGGTCCTTTACCTGGCGGACATCGATTCTCCCGACAACCGCGAGATCATGGCGACCGGCTACATCGGCAACTCCTCGTTCTCGGACAGCATTGCTGCGACGTTGGAAATCGCCACCAAGGGTGAGCAACTTGGCGACATCATCCTCGACAAGATCCAGCCCAAGTGCAACCACGTCTTCGGTTCACCAGAGTGCGGGTTTGATCTGTCAACCCGAGAGGTCTCCGGGACCATCGTGTCCGTAACCAGCAACGGGAAATTCATCGTCGCGATCTCGAATCCCTCCTCGATCAATTTCAATTTCGGCGGCGCAATAAAGATGACCTCCGGGAACAATGCGGGGGACAGTCGCATGGTCAGAAAATGGTCAAGCGGAACCAGCCTTGTCGAACTGATCGATGGGTTCTCGCTTGATATCGAGGTCGGAGACACGCTGTTGATGCACGGCGGCTGCGCGAGAACGCGCGCCGTCTGCGCTGTGAATGGCCGCAAGAACAATTTCTCTGGCTATGATTATACGCCGGGTGAGCTTTATGGCGGGCTTGGCTGATGGCGATTCTTGGCCAGAAGGTCTATAAAGGGACCTGGTATTTTCCGCCTGAGCCCCCCCGCGTCGACAACGTCTCGACTAGGCGCACTGGCGTCGGCACACCTGGTGCTCTTGGGCGTCCGAAGGCAGCTGTCATCGGAACTGGAAGGGTCGAGGGCATCCCTGTTTATGGTCAGACGAAAGTCGTAACCACGACTTATAGGGGGGAGCGCATAGGGTCTGAATTTGAACTTACCTATCCGGAGCCAACCTCAGTCGCGACAATCGATGTCGGCTATCTACTTTGCAGGGACTACTTCGGCCGCGGCTACGACATCATTCGAATCGAGGCAAACGATGAGGTCGTGTTTGACGCAGAGAATGGCGCGATCCCGAAGATTGCTTTTCGTTTCTATAACGGGCTTCAGACCACGGTCGACCCGCTCGTCAGGACAATTGTAGGAGCTAATGCTGGCGCGCACACGGGTGATGTCCTGCTCTTCCTTCCGGACTTTCCGAGTCTGACAGCGCCAACGATCAATGTCGTCATCTCCAACGCAGCGACGGTGACTGGCGGCAACACTGAGATCGCGTGGACCGGCCAGACGCCAGAAGTCTTTCTGAATCTGGCCGCAGGTCAACAGGCCGCCTACGATCGTCAGGATCGTCTGATCTACCAGATCCTCACGGATACCGAAGTGCCCGGCCTCACGCCGGTCTACCTCGCGGTTTTGGATCTAGACACCAAGCAGGAGAGATACCGCGTACCGCTACAAGGATCAGAGGACTACGTCGGCATCACATCGGTTCACACCTGCCTGGCCATTGAAGGTGCCGGCTATGTCTTCGTCCATCACGATCATGCGCTACTGGCAAACAAGGACTGCGTGTACAACGCGGCGACGGGAGAACTCGTCGCCTCCTTTTTCGAAATTGACTTTGACGCCTCACATTATCAGGTGATGCCATTCGATGACAAATTTGTCGTTGTCGGCCGAGAAGATTTTTCTGGCACACCCGTCATGTCCGTCATCGACATAGTCACCAAGACACTCGATGTAAGCGAAACTGGGCTTCCTCTGGTACTCAATGCGCATTGTCGAGGCAGACAACAGCCCGGGACCGTCTCGTTTTTTGCTGGCAGTCATAAACAGATTTATGAGCTAACCTTCGACGGGGCAGACTGGGCCTCCACGCTTGTCTTTACCATAGCGGACCAAGACAATGTGGAAGTGCTTTGGTATGACTCGCTCACCGAATATCTGGTCGTGCAGGATGGTGATCGTATACTGTTGGTCAGTCCGACATCTGGCGCGGCCGTTGAATCGGTCGACACGGATGAGTTCTACCAAAACTCGGACTCCTTTCTGAGCGCGCTGGACCGGCTCTGGAGTCGTCCCGGGTCTGTGCTCATGTTCCGGCAGAGTCCGATCGGCATTGATGTTCTTAACATCAATGAGAAAACGATCACTCCCCTCATCGATAATGCTTCGGGCCTCTCATATGCCGATTTCCGGACTGGGATTTTCGATCAGTCGTCTCTTGCCTTCTATTTTTCCATTGGAGACGATGTCTGGACGGAATACAAAATCCCCGGGACTTTGCCTGGTCAGATCACCCTCGAAAGCCACATCACCGATCTTCTGACCTATCTCGGACCGTACACGATCGACCAGATCGAGTTCTCAGGGTTTGATGGTCTCGCTGATTGGGGTGACGTCATCAAAAATGATGGCACGAACATTCGCACCCTCCTTCGCTCCTACCAGGATCCGCTCGGCTTCGTATGGACCGACATCGGGAGCAGCATCCACTTCCGCAAGACTCCGACCGACGGATCGTTCGTAGCCAACGACACGCTGGTCGGTTCCGATCTGGTGTTCAAGGCGGATGGGTCGATCACATCGGTTGACAGAAGCGATATCACCCGCATCGCCAAGGTCTCGCTGGAATACATTTCAAAAGACGACAACTATCAATCCCGCACGGTCACCGCAGACAGCTTCAGCGCGCTGTACGAGGTCACGCGATCTACCCGGGAGGCGCAGTACCAGACGTCACTTACCTTGTCGGATCTGGATGGGGAGCGGCTCGTCAACGAGTTGCTGTGGAGCCTTCAGGCTAAGGACAGGACGCACTCGTTTTCGACCTATGCCGAGTTTGTGAAGTTCATTCCCGGAGACGTCATCCTCGTGCCATCGGGGAATGTCTCCTATACGGTCGAATTGACCAAAGTGAACATCAAGGAAAACCTCGTCATTGAGTTTGACGCGAGGGACTTCCAGACGTCGCTGTCAGCCGACGTCGCCGCAGTTACAAATACGGGCTACTCCGGCATTGTGTCGGTCAGCCTGCAGTCACAATACATCCATCTGGATATTCCGCTGTATAGCTACCAAGACGACGCCGCAGGCGCTTCGCTGGTTCAATACGGCGTCGTTGCGTCTCGCGGTCAGGTCACATGGGGTGGCGGCACGCTCTATGAAGGCAAGACAGCCGGAAATCTGTCGGTAGCCTACGATCAGGCGACACATAGGGGTTTTGTCGGGGTCTGCACCCAAGCGTTCCCCGATATGCCAAACGCGCACGCGGGTGACTTCACCAACAGTCTGATCGTTCGCAAGATATCCGGCGACGCGCCCGCGGCCGCAACTGAAGAGCAAGTTCTTCTCGGCTCCAATCTTGCATTTGTGGGCAAGGACGGACGGTGGGAGGGTGTCGGCTTTACGACTGTCATCCTCAACGATGATGGCTCCTACACCATATCGGGATTTGCCGTCAGGGGCTGGCGCGGAACCGAGGTCTATGCTGGCCTTCATCAAGTGGGTGATTATTTCGTCGTGGCAAGTCCTGCATGGGTCCAAAAAATCGCGCACCCGCTCACTGATCTCAACGTGACAGACTTCTTTAAGGCGGTTGGTTTCGACGGGTCGCCGGCCGCGGTGGTGGCGGAACAGCACACGATCACGGGAGCCGCAGAGAAGCCCTATGCGGTTATCAACGTCGATGATGAGATCGATGGCGGCGACACGGTCGTCGCCTTCGATTATCGCAGCCGGCTGTCAGCATGGGAGATGTTCAGCGCCGTTCCGGATTGCGGCGAAGCGACGCTCTCTTTCGAGGTCGACGTCATGGATGCTGACTCTCCCAATACGGCCATCCATACCTATCCGATCACCACCAACGAGTGGCGATACACAGCCGCGCAGAAAGTCACCGACTGGGGTTCGCCTCCGGCGCAAGCAAATATCCGCATCTACATGATGTCAGCTGCCGCCGGCAGAGGGCACGTCACCGAGGCGACGATCTCGCTCTGAGGTAATCAATGACAATCGAGCAGAAAATCCCCCAGGCGGTTCCGGTCGCCCAGGGGCAGGTCACCGATGGCGTAACCGCCATCAACAACCGTGACAACCGCGTTGAGTCTGCGGCCTTCGGCTTTGTCGATGTCTCGATCGACGGAACGACTGAGACGCTGACATCTGACCTTTTTTGGGAGGGTACTTTTCTGAAGCTGATTGCCGGGTCTCCCGGCCCAACCGGCGCAGTGACGCTGAATGTTCCAGCCGAGGAGCGTGGGCCATTCACGGTTTACAACAACTGCGGTCAGGACGTTACGGTCCAGATTTCAGGTCAGGCGGCCACACCGCAGACTGTCGTGAATGGCGATATCGGAAGCTTCATCTCCGACGGGATCAATGTTCGCGCCGCCGCCGGCGCCAGTGGATCTCCTCCATCTGCTCCGGCCATACCATTCTATCATCAGGTGGCTGTGAGCGATGAGACTACCGACCTCACCGCCGGAACTGCAAAACTGACTTTCCGCTGGCCGGTCGGCTTTACCCTGTCATCGGTTCGCGGCTCTCTCAACACCGGCTCCGATTCCGGAGGGCAGGTTGAAGTGGATGTGAAGCAGAGCGGGGTCACGATCTTTTCCACGCGACCGACTTTCGATGCGACAGAAAAGACGACTGTAACCGCGGCAACACCTTCCGTTCTTTCAACAACTGCAATGGTGGATGACGCCGAAGTGACGGTTGATATCGTCGGGGCCGGCGTCGGTGCCAAGGGATTGAAATTGACGTTCCGCGGGGTTCTGTAGGTGGGCGTTCTTCTCAATCCTTTTGTATTGGCGACGGGCGATGGGCCGCCGCCCACGCCAGACGTCAACGTCTGGACCCTGGATTTCATCAACGAGGTCTACACCAAGAACGGCTCTCCGGTCGTGCTGGCCGATATCATCGACAAGCCGGCGAGAGTAGGGGCGAGCGGTCTCGAAATCCTCGACAATGATGTTGCAGGCGGCGTCTTTGCCGCCGGCGATTTTCTCACTGACCTGATCACAATGAGTTGGACGAATGTGATCGAATGGGAAGAACTGGCCGGAGTCGATTACACCGAGTTGCTCTACATCTGGGAGAGCGGCAATCACCACCACTTTGGCATCGATAATACTGGTGCAGGCACGATTGACACGTATGACACGGGCTCAACCATCCGTGAAATCTTCGACACCGGCGCTTATCTGGCCGGTGTCCACAAAGTCGCTGTGACCCGTACAGATAGTCTTCTGTCGGTATCAACCGATGGAAATGCTGTAGTCACCGACGCTTCCGTTCAAAGTCTTGACCTGCAGGAAATTGCGACTTTCGGTGGACCCAATGATGGATCTTCCTACAAGGGATTTTTCATTCGGTCGATCGCGCTGATGCCGCCGGTCGCCGACGCAGCGCTGCCGGGTCTTTCGGCCTAAAGCGCAACTTCCAGAAGGAACTGCCCATGCGCCTCATCGACGATTGGCGCGCGGTGCGCAACCGCGCCTACAGCTTCCACTTTGCATGGATGGGCGCGCTGCTCGAGATACTCGGCGTCCTTGCTGACATGTGGTCCTACTTCGACGGCCTGCTACCGCTCTCGCCCAAGGCTTTTCAGTTGATGGGCATTCTGTTCGCAGTCGCCTCGGCCATCGGTCGTCTCATCCACCAACCCAAAATCTCAGGAGGCAGCAATGCCGATTAACAAGATTCGTTCGAGCGGCCGCGCCAAGTCGGCGATCGCCGCTGCACTGGCCGCTGCTCTGGCGGCTGGCGGATACTACTCGACGAACAAGACTCCGCCGGCCGTTGTTCTCGCTGTCGACTCTCTGATCATCCCTTGGGAGGGGCTGGTGCTGAAGTCGCACTGGGATCGCTTCGCCAAGAAATACGACATCTGCCACGGCGACACCCTGGTCAATGGCAAGCCTGTTACGCCAGGCATGAGCTTCACCAAGGAGCAGTGCCACGACATGTTGATGAAGCGCGTCGTCAATGACTACTACAAGCCCTTGACCCGCTGCATCGCTGGCTACACCAAACTGCCGGTGAGCCTACAGGCATCTCTGCTTTCTGGCGCCTACAACTTCGGCGTCGGCTCGAAGGAAAAGCACAAGGGTCTGTGCGGCTCCCGCGCGGCCAGCTTCGCCGAAGCCGGCGACTATAACACGGCGTGCTTGGCCATGACCGCCTTCAACAAGGCTGGCGGCGATATCGTCCAAGGGCTGGTGCGCCGCCGCGAGATGGGCGATGCCCAGCGCATCGGCGAGGCTGAACTTTGTGTGAGTGGCCTCTGATGTGGCTCGTCGTTGAAGAATTCGTCCGCAAGTGGATTCTGCCCGTCCTTGTGTTCAGCATTACGCTGCCGCTGTGGGTCTTCCTTGTGGCAGGCATCTGGCTCTACTTCGATCGGGGCTCGGCCATCCGAACGGCCGTCAACAAGGCCGTCACTGAACTCGTCGCCGGCGCTGAACTGGATGCACTCAACGCGACGCTCGTCGAAGAGCGCC
>NZ_RZPB01000210.1:0-8366 GCF_003998535.1 Mesorhizobium sp. M7A.F.Ca.AU.002.02.1.1
CTGAGGGTCGAGATGGCCGACAGCAAGAAGGTATCGAGCCCGCACGAAATCCTGCTGGTCGCCGATTCGCTGACCGGCCAGGACGCCGTCAACCTGGCCAAGAGCTTCGACGAGCGCGTCGGCATCACCGGTCTCGTGCTGACCCGCATGGACGGCGACGGCCGTGGCGGTGCTGCCCTTTCGATGCGCGCCGTCACCGGCAAGCCGATCAAGCTGATCGGCACCGGCGAAAAGATGGACGGGCTGGAGGAATTCCACCCCAAGCGCATCGCTGACCGCATCCTCGGCATGGGCGACATTGTCTCGCTCGTCGAAAAGGCCGCCGAGAACATCGACGCCGAACAGGCGGCGGCGATGGCCAAGAAGATGCAGTCGGGCAAGTTCGACCTGAACGATCTCGCCGGCCAGCTTCAGCAGATGTCGAAGATGGGCGGCATGGGCGGCATCATGGGCATGATGCCCGGCATGGGCAAGATGAAGGACCAGATGGCCGCCGCCGGTCTCGACGACAAGATGTTCGGCCGCCAGCTCGCCATCATCTCGTCGATGACCAAGGCAGAGCGCGCCAATCCCGATTTGCTCAAGCATTCGCGCAAGAAGCGCATCGCTGCCGGTTCCGGCACCGACGCGGCCGAAATCAACAAGCTGCTCAAAATGCATCGCGGCATGGCCGACATGATGAAGGCAATGGGCGGCAAGGGCAAAGGCGGCGGCCTGATGCGCGGCATGATGGGCGGCCTCGCCTCCAAGATGGGCCTCGGCGGCATGATGCCCGGCGGTATGGGTGGCATGATGGGCGGCGGCATGCCGGACCTGTCGAAGATGGATCCCAAGCAGCTCGAAGCCTTGCAGAAGCAGGCGCAGGCAGCCGGCCTAGGCGGCGGCATGAAAGGCCTTCCCGGCGGCGGTGGCCTGCCCAGCGGCATGCCAGGTTTGCCCGGCGGCATGAAACTTCCCGGGCTTCCCGGCCTCGGCGGTGGCGGGCTGCCCGGCCTTGGCAAGAAGAAGTGAGGACGCCATGAACGAAGAAAAGGACATGGCCGACGCCCGCGCCCTCCTGGCAGATTACCGGGCGTCGATCGACAACATCGACGCAGCCCTCATCCACATGCTTGCCGAGCGCTTCCGCTGCACCAAGGCGGTTGGCGTGCTGAAGGCGACTCATGGCTTGCCGCCGGCCGACCCGGCACGCGAGCAGCAGCAGATCGCCCGGCTTCGCCAACTGGCGAAGGATGCCCATCTCGACCCGGATTTCGCGGAAAAGTTCCTCAACTTCGTCGTCCGCGAAGTGATCCGCCACCACGAACAGATCGCCGCTTCCAACGGCGTGACGAAAACCAACTGAAACCCAATCAACGAACTTAGTTTTTAGGAGAAAAGAAATGCCCTTGAAGATCCGACTGGCCCGTGCGGGCTCGAAGAAGCGTCCTTACTACCACGTCGTCATTGCCGACGCCCGTTCGCCGCGTGACGGCCGGTTCATCGAGTCCATCGGCTCGTGGAACCCGCTGCTGCCCAAGGACGGCGAACGCGTCAAGGTCGACGCCGACCGCGTCAAGCATTGGCTGGCGCATGGCGCCCAGCCGACCGACCGCGTGCTGCGCTTCCTCGACGAGGCCGGCCTCGTCAAGCGCGACGCCCGTTCCAACCCGAAGAAGGCCGAGCCGGGCAAGAAGGCGCAGGAACGCGCTGCTCTTCTGAAGAAGGCGCAGGAAGATGCCGCTGCTGCCGTTGCCGCCGCCGCGGCTGCACCGGCCGAGGCGGAAGCCGCAACCGCCGAATAAGTATTTGCTCTATCGCATCCAGGAAAACGGCGGGCCATGTGCCCGCCGTTTTTTCATTCGACCCTGTCTGTAAAAGCCGCCCGGTCAATAGCCGCGCGGGCAGCGGTCAATATAGACGCGGCCACGGCTATCGCGGTAGCGGCATTCGCCACGCTCGCTCGCCCGGCCGATCAGCGCGCCGGCAACAGCGCCGACAGCACCACCGACGACGGCGCCTTCAACCGGATCGCCGGCGACGGCCGCACCGACGGCAGCGCCACCGAGGCCGCCTACGGCCGCGCCTTTTTCCGTTTGCGAACAAGCGGCGAGCGGCACCAGCAGCGCCATCAAAAGCATCGTTTTCTTCATCGTCGTTCCTCTCCGATAGGAGCCGCCTCCGCCGCCGGGCGAATCTCTAACTCGCAACTCGACGATTCGATCCCTGAGATATTGCCCGGCAAAGGGTTCAGGCTTCGAGCCGAAAGCGGTGCTTCGATCCGGATCTAACGGCTGAACGGGATCAGCGCGCGGAGCCTGGAATCGCGCAGATACAGGCCACCCCACAGGATAATGCCGAGATAGACGCCGAACAGAATGTGCGAGAACAGCGGGTTGTCGACGCGGACATTGGTGGCGATGGCGCCGCCCATATAGGCAGTAAGCAGGATGGCGCCGAGCACCGAGGTGCGCGGCAGCGCGTAGAGAGCGGTCGAGATCAGGCCGATGACGCCAAGCATGCGCGCGACATTCGGATCGGCCGGCCAGCCAAGCGGTACCATCGTCTGGATGACGATATCGAGCGGCGGCAGCTTGATGGCGCCGTCGAAGATCATGAACAGCACGATGACGCCGCTGAGCGCGCGGCCGGTCCACAAAGCGCCCGGCGAGACGGGCGCGGTTTCGGAAATGCTCATGATGGTCCCTCCTGATGGTTCTATCCCCTTCTTGCTGGGGTCGAACCAAGGACGTGGCATGGAGCGGCGATCCGACAGCGGGGCAGATTCTTTTAAGCCCGCGCGCCTTTGCCTACGAAAAATAGAACTTTTCCGCCGGGATCATCTTCGGCGGCGTTTCGCCAAGCGCCTCGAACACCGAGATTTCGCAGACACGGCAGAGGCTGTCGAGAGCGAGGTCGTTGGCTTCGGTCCCGAACGGATCCTCGAGCTCTTCCGACAGCGCGTCGAGGCCGAAGAAAGTGTAGGCGATCAGCGCGGTGAACAGCGGCGTCGCCCAACCGGTGGTCGAGATCAGGCCGATCGGCAGCAGCAGGCAGACGATATAGGCCGTGCGATGCACCAGCAGCGTGTAGGCGAACGGCAAGGGCGTACCGGCGATCCGCTCGCAGCCGGCCTGGATGGCCGCGACCGACGCGAGCCTCTCATCGAGGATACGAAAGCCGATCGTGTCGACGTCGCCCGCCAGGCGCTGCGCATTGGCACGCCGGCCCATGCGCCTGACCATCTCATCCGCCGGATTGGAAAAGGCTGCTGCCTTGTCCGCCTCCGCGTCGATGAAGGCACGGGCATCCTTCATGCTGTCGATCTTGCGCAACTGCCCGCGCAGGAAATGACAGAAGGCGAGCGCTTCCATCAGCAGGGCGCGCTGTTCGGTCTGGTCCGGGATGAGGCTGGTGGTGGCGCGTGCCAGGTTGCGCATTTCGAAGACCAGCGCGCCCCACAGCTTGCGCGCCTCCCACCAACGGTCGTAGGCGGCGTTGTTGCGGAACGAGAGATAGATCGACAATGTCACGCCGACCAGGCCGAAAGGCGTGATGTTGAAGACGCTGAAATCAAGCTGGAACCGGCGCGCCGCGGCCAGGATGATCGCGGAATAAAGCGCGAAGCCCAATATTTGCGGCAGAATGCGTGGCACGACCGAACCGCGCATGATGAAGAACAGCTGCAGGAATGTGGGGCGCGGGCGAACGATCATCGAAGGCCTTTCACGGACCGGCACTGGCCCTCAGCTTCTCTATTGTGCGATGCGACAGCTCTGCAAGCCCAGCCGCCAGCGACATCGCCATGTCGTCCTTGCAGCGCCTGGACTATCGGCACGCGCCGGTCGCGGATATTGAAGAGCACGTGGGCTGCGGCCCGTTTTTTGCAGGCGAGGGAAGACAGATGGCCGGCGAAACCGATCTCAAGACACTGCTGGCGTCGATGACACCGGAGCTGCTCGCCGGCGCCTATGTCTTCGTCACGCTGGCACCCGGCGTCCCTCAGCCGGAAGGCGTTGAGCCGGTGATGGTGTTTCGCGAGCGCGAGGGTGTGACGCTGATCGTGACCGAGGAGGAGGCCAACGCCGCGGCACTGACCGCTTCGTTCCGCTGCCGGATGCTGACGCTGAACATCCATTCGTCGCTGGAAGCCGTCGGCTTCCTCGCCGCCATCACCACGCGCCTGGCCGCCGCCGGCATGGGCGTGAACCCGGTTTCGGCCTTTTATCACGACCATCTGTTCGTTCCCGCCGATAGGGCGGAGGAGGCACTGAAGCTGCTGATCGGGCTGGCCGAAGACAACCGAGTGTAGCGCATCGGCGAAGCTGCCGATCTCCCTCGTGGGGGAGATTGGCCTTCATCAATGCTCCGCAAACCTTCAGCATCCCGGCCGAGGGCGGAGCCCGCGACCGCGGGCCAGCCGCGCTAGCGGCGGGGCGGCCCGTGAGCGAAAACTAAATCAGCCGTCAGGCCGCCTTCTTCTTCGGCTGGATCAGGCCGCGCTCGACCAAAAGCTCGGCGATCTGCACCGCGTTGAGTGCGGCGCCCTTGCGCAGATTGTCGGAGACGATCCACATCGACAGGCCGTTGTCGATGGTCGAATCCTCGCGGATGCGCGAGATGAAGGTGGCGTCCTCGCCGGCCGATTCCAGCGGCGTGATGTAGCCTCCGTCCTCGCGCTTGTCCAAGACCTGGCAGCCTGGGGCTTCACGCAGGATATCCCGCGCGTCGTCGGCGGTGATCGGCTTTTCGAACTCGATGTTGACCGCTTCCGAGTGGCCGATGAACACCGGCACGCGCACGCAGGTCGCCGTCAGCTTGATCTTGGGATCGAGCATCTTCTTGGTCTCGGCGACCATCTTCCATTCTTCCTTGGTGAAGCCGTCGTCGAGGAAGACGTCGATATGCGGGATGACGTTGAAGGCGATGCGCTTGGTGAACTTCTTGACGTCGACGGTGTCGGCGACAAACACCGCGCGTGTCTGCGTGAACAGCTCGTCCATGCCTTCCTTGCCGGCGCCAGACACCGACTGGTAGGTGGCGACAACGACGCGCTTGATGGTGGCGAAATCGTGCAGCGGCTTCAGCGCCACCACCAGCTGCGCCGTCGAGCAGTTCGGATTGGCGATGATGTTCTTGCGCGTGAACAGCGAGATCGCGTCCGGGTTCACTTCCGGCACGATCAGCGGCACGTCCTGGTCGTAGCGGAAGGCCGACGAATTATCGATGACGACGCAGCCCTGCTTGCCGATCTTCGGCGACCATTCCTTGGAGACGTTGCCGCCGGCCGACATGATGCAGATATCGGTGTCGGAAAAATCATACTGGTCAAGCGACTTCACCTTCAGCGTGCGGTCGCCGAACGACACTTCCGTGCCCTGGCTGCGCCGTGAGGCCAGCGCCACCACCTCGCTTACCGGAAAGCCGCGCTCTTCCAGTATGTTGAGCATTTCCCGGCCCACATTGCCCGTGGCGCCGACGATCGCTACCTTGAAACTCATCGAAAAATCTCCTGTCCCTCTCCGCTTGGTTTTTGGAGAAACCCGCTGGCCGCTGCGGGTTCCGTCCCCCGGGCCGAACCCGGGAGAGGGTGGTTAGGCCAAGGGAATCACACCGTTTTGGTGGTGGTTTTGCCAGTTTTCTCGGCCAAGAATGTGGTTTTGCTGAAACGAGGAGATGCGCCGACGCGCCCGGCCCAATGATGTGCATTGAGGCTGGGGGCATCGAATGCAGGAAGAGCCGTCAAAAGGCCGCGCATCGAAACTGTCCCGTTCGGTGCCGGCTTTTACGCGGTTTGCGGCAAGAGTCAATTGCCGAGCGGCGCCTGGTTTTGCGCGCGCCCTGTACAATCGCGGCTGCGCGAAGTACGAACGGCCAAGATTGTTTGGCTGGCGCGAGGCCCGCCCCGGCATGTGCTCCGTGATGAGCGCGGACCCTAAAATTCCGAAAGAGTGAGATGTCCAACTTCGAAGCACTTGTTCCAGCGCTTGCCAGGGCGCTGGAGAAACGCGGCTATTCCGAGCTGACGCCCGTCCAGAAGGCGGTCGTGGCGCCCGAGCTCGGCGAGGCCGATGCGCTGGTTTCGGCGCAGACCGGCTCCGGCAAGACGGTGGCCTTCGGCCTCGCTCTGGCGCCGACCCTGCTTGAGGGCGCGGAGCGCTTCGGCCACGCCGCCGCACCGCTGGCGCTGGCGGTGGCGCCGACGCGCGAACTCGCCTTGCAGGTGACGCGCGAACTGGAATGGCTCTACGAACTGACCGGTGCCACCGTGGCGTCCTGCGTCGGCGGCATGGACATGCGCTCGGAGCGGCGTGTGCTGGAGCGTGGCGCCCATATCGTCGTCGGCACGCCCGGCCGGCTGCGCGACCACATCACCCGGCGCTCGCTCGACATGTCGGCGCTGAAGGCGGTGGTGCTCGACGAGGCCGACGAGATGCTCGATCTCGGCTTTCGCGAAGACCTCGAATTCATCCTCGACGCCGCTCCGGCCGAACGCCGGACGCTGATGTTCTCGGCCACGGTGCCGCGCTCGATCGCCACGCTCGCCCAGGGCTATCAGCGCGATGCGGTGCGCATTTCGGCCGCCGGCGAGGAGAAGCAGCATCTCGACATCGAATATCGGGCGCTGAGCGTCGCCCAGCCCGACCGCGAGAACGCCATCATCAATGTGCTGCGCTATTACGAAGCCAAGAACGCGCTGGTGTTCTGCAACACGCGTGCCGCCGTCAATCATCTGACCGCGCGCTTCAACAACCGCAACTTCTCCGTCGTCGCCCTGTCGGGCGAGCTCAGCCAGAATGAGCGCAGCCATGCGCTGCAAGCGATGCGGGACGGCCGCGCAAAAGTCTGTATCGCCACCGATGTCGCGGCGCGCGGCATCGACCTGCCCAATCTTGAGCTGGTCATCCACGCCGATTTGCCGACCAACCCGGAAACGCTGCTGCACCGCAGCGGCCGCACCGGCCGCGCCGGGCGCAAGGGCGTCAGCGCGCTGATCGTGCCCAACAGCGCCCGCAAGCGCACCGAACGGCTGTTGCAGAACGCCGGCCTCAAGGCGACATGGGCGAGCCCGCCCTCGGCCGACGACGTGATGCGGCGCGACGACGAGCGCATCCTTGCCGATCCGGCTTTCGATGAGCCGGTGAAGGAGGACGAGCGCTCCTTCATCGACGCGCTGCTCGCCAGGCATGGCGCCGAACAGGTGGCCGCTGCCTTCGTGCGCCAGTGCCGCGCCAGCCGCTCGGCCCCCGAGGACCTCATGGAGATCGCGCCCTTCACGCCGTCGCGTGAAAGACCGGCGGGCGAAGGTTTCGCGCGCCGCGACGAGGCGCCCAGCCGCCGCGACGATTTCGGCGACAGCGTCTGGTTCTCGCTGTCGATCGGGCGCCGGCAGAATGCCGAGCCGCGCTGGCTCATCCCGATGCTATGCCGCACCGGCAGCATCTCGAAGCGAGAGATCGGCGCCATCAAGATGCAGCCGGAAGAGACCTACGTGCAGATCGCAGCGGATTGGGCAGACCGCTTCCTGGCCGCGATCGGTCCCGACCGGAAGCTGCAAGGCAACATCCTGGTGAAGCGGCTCGACGGTACGCCCGATCTGTCGCGCGCCGGCTATCAGCCGCCAAGCCCCGACAAGAAGCCGCATCGCGGCAAGGCGCCGTTCGATCCCAACGCGCCGAAGCGCAAATTCGAAAAACGTGCACCGGCAGCAGCCGATCAGCGCCCGACCGCCCCGCATGATGCAAAGCCATGGGCGAAGAAGCCGGGCAAGCCGAAATTCGACACCTCTGGTGCACCCAAGCACAAGAAGGCGAAGAAGCGGCCTTCGTAAGACCGGGCAACGAGCCTCATCCGCCCGCATGACGCCGGCCGCATCCCGATGCGGTCTTGCCCATCGGTTCGGCCATGTGCCACACCTTGGCAGGGACGTGGCAAGTGGGGGTGGCAAATGCGCGGCAAAGTGCTTCATTATGACGAAGTCCAGGGCTTCGGCTTCATCACCGGAGCCGACGGCAACCGCTACACCTTCACCCGCGAAAACCTGCGCCGGGAAACCACTATGCGGAAGGGCGCGGGCGTGGAATTCCAGGCGGGCGGCGGCCAGGCGCGCGACGTCTTTTTGATCGCCGCCGAGACGGCTGCGCCGGCCGGCGACGCTGGTACGAGCGCCGCGCCGACTCAAGCCGGTAACGCACCATCCGCTTCTGCGCCACAGGCCCAGCATTTCGGCCGTTCCTCCGGGCCGGCCGAGCCCACCGATCTCTGGGGCTATTTCTGGCGTGGCGTGACGCAGAACTATTTCAATTTCGCCGGACGTGCCCGCCGCAAGGAATATTGGGGTTATTTCCTGTTCTGGGTGGTCTCGCTGCTTGTCATCGGCGGTCTCG
>NZ_RZPB01000211.1:0-8347 GCF_003998535.1 Mesorhizobium sp. M7A.F.Ca.AU.002.02.1.1
CGGCCTGAGAATCTGGTGCTTTTCCACCGTATCAATCTGGCCGCCAGCGCGTCGTTTTCACCGCTGCTGGTCAAGGTCATCAGGCAAGGAATCGAAGACGGCACCTTCAGGACCTTCGATCCGGAAGGTGTCGCCGACATCGTCATGCAATTCGGCATGGCCACGCGTGATGTCGTCGCCAAGGCCATTGCCGGCGGCAGCGACGCCGACATGGAGGCCGCGATCGAAGTCCTGGAGAAACGCGTCAGGCTCTACGAGATCGCCCTCGACCGCATACTGGGCCTGCCCGATGGAAGCATTCGGATCGGCGAGCCCGGCTATGTGCGCACCGTCATGACCGCCAGGCGGCGAACGAGTTCCGGCAAGGCGCGGTAGCTGGCCGAGCCTGATATCTAGTCCTTGTCCCAGCGCGGCCGGCGCATCGAAAACACCTCGTCGACGCTGGCATAGTCCATATAGCCGAGACGAGCGACATTGCCGGCCTTGGTGATGTCGAACAGGCCGTCCGTCAGGAAGGCGTCGTCGATATGCACGCCGACCACTTCACCGGCGACGATAACGGCACTTGTCGGCGACCCGTCCAGGGCCTTTGGCCGAAAAACTTCAGTCACCCGGCATTCGAGCGCGGCCGGCGCTGCCGCCACGCGCGGCGGGGCGACCAGGCGCGACGGCGCCATGGCAAGATCGGCATAGACGAACTCATTGACGCCGCGCGGAGCATTGACCGACGTGCGGTTCATCTTCTCCGCGAGATCGCGGCTGACCAGATTGGCCACGAACTCGCCGGTTTCCTGGGCGAAGGAGGCGCTGTCCTTCTCGCCTTCGGAGGAGAACCAGACGATGAAAGGCCGCGTCGAAACGGCATTGAAGAAGGAATACGGCGCGAGGTTGATCTCACCAGCCCTGTTCAGTGTCGAAATCCAGCCGATCGGACGCGGCGCCACGATCGCCTTCGAAGGGTCGTGCGGCAGGCCGTGGCCCTTTGAAGGCTCGTAGAACATTCAGCCGACCCACGGCCCCGAATAGTCACTGTACAGCTTTGCCGGATCGGGCCGGGGCCGCTCCGGCGCCGGGCCGGCATAGGAGCCGATATGGATGAAGCCGATGACCCGCTCCTGCGGCGCCAGCCCCAGCAGTGCCCTGCCCTCCGGCACATCCGAATACCAGTTGCTGATCATGTTGGTGCCAAAGCCCAGCGCGTTGGCTGATATCATCAGGTTCATCGCCGCCATGCCGCCCGACAGGAACATTTCCCATTGCGGGATTTTTGGATTCTCCCTGGGGACAGATACGACGCCGATCACCAGCGGTGCGCGCGAGAACCGCGCCAGTTCCTGATTGCGGCGGCCCTCCGTCAATGGGCCCTCCCGCTGCTCGGCAAGTGCTGCCAGTTGCCTGCCGATCTCGACGCGGGCGTCGCCACGGTAGAGGATGAAGCGCCAGGGCTCCAACCGGCCATGATCGGGCACCCGGGAGGCAGCAGTGATCATTGTCGCGATCTCCGCATCGCTCGGCGCCGGCTCCTTCAGATCTGGAATCGGTGCGGAGTTTCGGGTCAGCAGGAAGTCGATGATCGGCGACGCCATGGGCGCAAGTCTCCTGGACATTCTGTTTTGAGCTGAAGCGCACCATCGGGGATTCGGGCGGCTCGGGCATTGGCGCGGGATACGCCGGACGGAAGAGTCGTATCGGTCGGACTCTTAAGCCTTGAAATTGCCACCGCCATGGGCTTCAACGCAAGGCATGTTTGAGGGGACTGTCCGTCTTTTCCTGGTCTGGCTCGGCGCCCTGCTGTTCATGGCGCCGGTTTCGTTCGCCATGGCGCAGAATGTCGACGGTGTCAGCGACCTGAAGCTTCCGGGAATTTCGAGCTACGCGACGCCGAAAGGCGAGACGTCACTGGCGCTGAGCGGCGGCGGTGCCATCACACTCTCTGCCCAGTTGACCGACAAGGGTTCCGACATCACGCGCGGCATCGTCTGGCGGGTCTTCAAGCCGGAAGCCGTCAACGGCAAATTGCCGATGGTCGCCTCCTCGCATGGCGGCACCGCCGTCTTCCAGCTCGAGCCCGGCAGCTATCTGGTTCACGCCTCCTACGGCCGGGCCGGCGCCACCAAACGCATCACTGTCGGCAAGGACGCCAAGCGCGAAAGCCTCGTGCTCGATGCCGGCGGCCTCAAGCTCGACGCCGTGCTGTCCGGCGGCGTGCGCATTCCACCGAAGAAGCTGCGCTTTTCGATCTACGAGGGCACTGCCGAGGCCAATGGCGACCGCGCGCTGATCATTCCCGATGTCGAGCCCAACAGCGTCGTGCGGCTCAACGCCGGCATCTACCATGTCGTCTCGACCTATGGCGCGGTCAATGCAGTCATTCGCTCCGACATCCGCGTCGAGGCCGGCAAGCTGACCGAAGCCACCGTCGAGCATCACGCCGCCGAGATCACGATGAAGCTGGTGCGCGAAACCGGTGGCGAGGCGATCGCCGACACGTCCTGGTCACTGCTCAACGAGTCCGGCGATCCGATCAAGGAAACCGTCGGCGCTTTCGCCTCGATGGTGCTGGCCGAGGGCGACTACACCATCATCGCCAAGAACCGCGACCGCATCTACCAGAAGGATTTTACGGTCGTGGCCGGGCAGAACCAGGAAATCGAGGTTCTGGCCACCGAGGCCGCGGCGATGGATCCTGAAGAAGGCGCGGATTAGTTCGCAATCCACCAGAAGAATCAGGTGTCTGCGTCATCCTCTGAACCAGCAGGATAATCCTGTCCGCCGTAGAGCACGCGCAGGATGACCACGGTGTCACCGTCGACCCGGAAAACGATCGACACGCGGCGTTCAAAGCCGACGATGCGGACGCCGGGGCCAACAGTGTCGCGCACGGTCCCGCGCTCCGGGAAGTTGGACAGCGCCATGCACGCGGCCTCTATGCGGTCGACATAGTCGTCGGCACGTCTGCTCCCGCTGTCGTTTTCGATGTAGTCGTAGATGGCGAAGAGGTCGGCTTGAGCCGCCGGTCTGAAGACGACCTTATGTGTCAAGCTTGGAGGCCTTCATGCGGTCCGCATGATGGGCGCGCAGCGCTTTGAAGACGTCTTCTGCCGGGATGTCCGGACGCGGGTCGTCAAGGGCTTCCTGGACCTTGGCGCGCATAATCGCGGTGATGGTCTGCTCTTCGCGGTCGAGGGCGCGCAGCGCGGCGCGCATCACCTCGCTGGCGGAGTCGTAGGCACCCGACGCCAGGCGTACGTCAACGCTGGCCTGCTGGCGGCCGAGGGTCACGGTGATCGGTTTGCTGGTTCTCATGGCAAGCTCTTTCCTTGCCCTAATATAGCGCATGACATTACAGTGTCATACTATTTTTCTCAACGGCCAGCCAAGACTCGGCCCTGTGAGCCGGACGTTTATTGTTCAAGCCGCCAGTTCGGTCCGCGCCGGCAGGAACGGGATCCGGCGGCGTGGCAAAGCTGGCGCCAGGTCGAACACGCCGCGATGGAGGCGGTCGAGCAAGGCCTTGCGGTCGCGCAACGGCTCCAGTTCGCTCCAGCTCAGCACATCGCCGACGCGCACGTCGATCGCCTTGCCCGACAGCCGCGCGAATTCGTGGATGAGCAGCGATGTGCGCAGCGTCAGCGAGGCCTTGCCGACGAACTTGGCCACCCGGCCGTCGCGCTCGGCCATGTTCATCGGCCCGCTGACAAGATGGAACAGCCTGCCGTTCTGCCCGGAAAAATGCATCGGGATGACCGACGCCCTGGCGTCCTGGACGAGGCGGGCCGGAAACATCTTCCACGGCAGATCGCGCGCCCGGCCAAAACCCTTTGGCGCGGTGGCGACACCGCCGGCCGGAAATACCACGATGGTGACGCCCTCTTTCAACAGGCGCACCGCTTCATGGCGCACGGCCATGTTGTTCTTCAGCGCATCCTTGGTCTCCGAAAAGTCGATCGGCAGCGAATAAGGCTCCATCTCGCGGATCTTGAGCAGATCCTTGTGGATCATCACCCGGAACGGACGGCCGAGCTGCTCGGCCAGCGACAGCACGGCGATACCGTCACCGATGCCGAACGGATGATTGGCGACGATCACCAGCGGCGTGTCCGGCAATTGCGCGGGCGGCCACTGATCAGCGGTCCGCACCCGCACGTCGATCAGGTCGAGCATGCGGCTGAACACGCGTTCGCCGGTCGGCACGATCTGGCGGCGCCAGAAATCATAAAGTGCTGTGTAGCGGTCGCGGCCCGACAAGCCTTCGACCGAATGTATGAACCAGCGCGTCAGCGCCGGCTGGCGCGGATTGGCATAGGAAAGCTCGGGAAAGGGTCGTTCGCGCAATTTCAACTTGAGCATAGGGGCTCGTTACAAGGTCGGCGTGACAGGGATATGAAAATGGCGGTGGATCGCTCCACCGCCATTTGGTCGAAACCATGCCAATCAGGCCGCGCGTTTGCGCCGGCGGTCGGGTGTGACGGCTTCCTCAGTCAGTTGCGCGATCGCCTGGTCAAGGCCAAGCGATTCCTGGTCGCGCGAGCCCAGTCGGCGCATGTTGACCGTCTGCTCTTCCGCTTCGCGCTTGCCGCAGACGAGGATGACCGGAACCTTGGCCAGGCTGTGCTCGCGGACCTTGTAGTTGATCTTCTCGTTGCGCAGATCCGCTTCCGCCAACAGCCCAGCGGCCTTCAGCTTTGCCACCACCTCGGTCGCATAGTCGTCGGCATCCGACGTGATCGTCGCCACCACCACCTGCAGCGGCGCGAACCACAGCGGGAAATGGCCGGAATAGTTCTCGATCAGGATGCCGAGGAAGCGCTCCATCGAGCCACAGATGGCGCGGTGAACCATGACAGGCTGCTTCTTCTCGGAATCCGAGCCGATGTAGAAGGCGCCAAACCGCTCCGGCAGGTTGAAATCGACCTGCGTCGTGCCGCACTGCCATTCGCGGCCGATGGCATCCTTCAGCACATATTCGAATTTCGGCCCGTAGAAGGCGCCCTCACCCGGATTGATCGAGGTCTTGATGCGATTGCCGGACCGTGTCCTGATCGTCTCCAGCACGCCGCCCATGATCGCCTCGGCGTGATCCCACGCCTCGTCGGTACCGACGCGTTTGTCCGGCCGCGTCGACAGCTTGACGCTGATTTCGTCGAAACCGAAATCAGCATAGGTCGACAGGATCAGATCGTTGATGCGCAGGCATTCCGCCGCCAGCTGCTCTTCGGTGCAGAAGATGTGCGCATCGTCTTGCGTAAAACCGCGCACACGCATCAGCCCGTGCAGCGCGCCGGATGGTTCGTAACGGTGGACGTTGCCGAATTCTGCAAGTTTGACAGGCAGATCGCGATAAGACTTCAACCCATGCTTGAAAATCTGCACATGGCCCGGGCAGTTCATCGGCTTCAGAGCGAAGATCCGGTCGTCATCGGTATCGTCGCCGGCCACCGTCACCTTGAACATGGCGTCGCGATACCATCCCCAATGGCCTGACGTCTCCCACAGGCTCTTGTCGAGAACCTGCGGCGCGTTGACCTCCTGATAGCCCTGCTCGTCGAGGCGGCGGCGCATGTAGTTGACCAGGTTCTGGAACATCTTCCAGCCCTTGGCGTGCCAGAAGACGACGCCAGGCCCCTCTTCCTGGAAATGGAACAGGTCCATCTCGCGGCCGATCTTCCTGTGGTCGCGCTTCTCGGCCTCCTCCAGCATCGTCTGATAGGCTTCGAGCTGCGCCTGATCAGCCCAGGCCGTGCCGTAGATGCGGGTCAGCATCGGATTGTTCGAATCGCCGCGCCAATAGGCGCCGGCCACCTTCATCAGTTTGAAGGCGTTGCCGATCTGCCCCGTCGAGGCCATGTGCGGGCCACGGCAAAGGTCGAACCAGTCGCCCTGCGCGTAGATCTTGAGATCCTGATCCTCGGGAATGGCGTCGATCAGCTCCAGCTTGTAGCGTTCGCCCTTGTCGGCAAACACTTTCTTCGCCTTGTCGCGCGACCAGACTTCCTTGGTGAACGGCTTGTTGCGCGAAATGATCTCGCGCATCTTCTTCTCGATCACGGGAAAATCGTCAGGCGTGAACGGCTCGTTGCGGGCGAAGTCGTAGTAAAACCCGTTCTCGATCACCGGCCCGATGGTCACCTGCGTTCCCGGCCACAATTCCTGCACGGCTTCCGCCAACACATGTGCGGCGTCGTGACGGATCAGTTCGAGTGCGCGCGGGTCGTCGCGGGTGACGATCTCGACCTTGCCGGATTTGCCAAGCGGATCGCTGAGATCGCGGACGGTGCCGTCGATCGCATAGGCGACCGCCTTCTTGGCCAGCGACTTCGAGATCGATTCGGCGAGGCCGGCACCGGTCATCGCCGCGTCGTATTCGCGGACGGAGCCATCGGGAAATGTCAGGGAAACGGAATTCAGCATGTATATCTCCTATCCAGTCCCGCAAACGAGCGCGGGTGGTTGAAATGCATGTCGCCCAAAAGTGTGTGGACGGTTTTGGGGTTACGACATGCAAAGAGTAGGCCGGATGCGTCCGGCAGCGGCTGTCTTTTATGGACAGATTCCGCCGCCGTAAAGCCCGGCTCAAATGTCAGACTTCATTTGATGAGCAGCGGCAGGTCCTTCAGGAACGCGGCTCGGGTCTTGAGGCCTTTGGGCATATCGGTCCGATCGGTGTCGACGACAAGGCGCGCAAAGACGATCTGGCGGCCATCCTTGTTCGCCCAGCCGACGAACCACCCAAGCGAGCGCTTATCCTGAACCTTGTCGGCATCGTTGCGCAGCCTGGTGCTTCCGGTCTTGCCCTGCACCGTCCAGCCTCCGGCCTGGAAGGTCGGGATGATGGCTGATGTCATGTCGTAGGCCCTGGCCGAGACAGGCAGCTTGCGGGCCAGCAGCTTGCGCAGGAAATCGACCTGCTCGACCGGCGTGATCTTGAGCGAGGAGTTTATCCAGGATTGGGTCAAACCATCATTCTTGCCGGGATTGCCGGAAACATCGGCATTGCCGTAGCCGAATTTGGAGACATAGCCAGCCAATTTTTCCGGCCCGAGCCGACTGGTGATTTCACGGGAGAACCAGACGATCGAATCCCGTTCCCAGATCACCGGATCGACGGTCTTCTGGTCCCGCTTCACCGCCTTGAACTCCGGCTTGTAGTCCCACGCCGGCGTATGCTCGTCGCTCAGGATCCCGCTGTCATAGCCGATCAGCGACAGCGGCACCTTGAACGTCGAGGCCGGGCTGAACCGCTGGTCGCACACTCCGTCCTGGTAAAGCGTCTTGCCGCTCGCCGCATCGGCGATCACCGTGCACTGCAAATCCCCCAGCGGCGCCGATTGCGCGCGCAGCGGAAATCCCAGCAGCCAGGCGAGCAGGAACAGGATCCCGGCAAAGATGAAGGGAAGACGGTCGAAATTGCGCATTTTCTGCTCGCTCCAGAAGGGGGTTCGCGAGCGGCTTAGCGGGGTCTCTTGTCTCGATTTTGTCTCAAATGCGCAGTCTTTGTGCAGGCTGTTGTTAACCCTACCGGATCGTAAACCTGCTATTCTCCCCGGCCATCATTCCTGCGCTTTGCCGCGCTTGCTGCCGATCCGCCAGTACCGCCAGGGCATGAACCAGAGATAGCGATCCGCAAGCGCCTCCGGCACGAGGTCTATGCCATGCGTGCCGAATGGCCCGCAGCGCAGCACGCGGAAGAATCCCATCCAGCCGCCGGCCCACAGGCCATGGCGGGCGATCGCCTCATGCGCATATTCCGAACAGGTCGGCAGATGCCGGCAGGAATTGCCGACAAAGCCCGACAGCGTCAGCTGGTAGAGGCGCACGAGCGACGTGCCGAGGAGACGGCCTGGCGTCTTGCGCCAGGGGCCGGGCCAGTTGCGGCCGCGTTTTTGCGACCCGTCTATATGCGCATGCCCATGCTGGTCGCGCACCACAGTCTCCGTATCGCGTTTCCCAGGCGATAGATGTGGACTTCCGCCGGAGAACGCAATCCCCGCTCCTTGCGCGCCCCGCCATCACGGACGGGAACGGCGAAACGGCTGCCTGTCAGCCGACGGCGCCCAGCGGCCACGACTGGCCGGCCCCTCGCGGCGCTTTGAATGCTGCTTTTCGTCACGCCATTGAAACGTCACGATCCGCATGACATCGCCAAAAATGTTCAGCAACTGGATCATGGTCGGTCTCCTTCGACATGGATTAGACCGCCGCTGGCCTTCGCCTTCAAACGAGTATAATTTCCACTTCGGATAATCCTGGGTTATGCGAAATGAAGCGTGGGCGCCTGCCGCTGACGGCATTGAGGAGCTTCGAGGCGGCGGGCCGGCATCTGAGCTTCAGCCGGGCCGCCGAGGAG
>NZ_RZPB01000212.1:0-8345 GCF_003998535.1 Mesorhizobium sp. M7A.F.Ca.AU.002.02.1.1
CTGCAGAAGGCCGGGGGCATCGCCGAGATCGTCGGCTGGGTGTTCGATAGGGAAGGCCGCATGATCGAGGGCATCACCAACGACCGGGTGTCGTCGGCGTCGCTGCCGTCACGCGAGAAATCGCTGGTCATCGCACTGGCGATGGGAGAACGAAAGCTGCCGGGCATTCTGGCGGCCGCGAACCGGCGGCTGATCAACGGCCTCATCACCGATGAACGGACCGCCGCCGCGCTGCTCGCCAGCATCTGACCGGAAGCACAACTGATTTGCGATAAAACCAACCGCGCTAGCTGTGCCGCCCGAAATGGTCGTTGCCATCGAGAAAACCGAGATCGCGCTGCAGATGCGGCGACAGGTCCCTGATGTCGAGATGTGCCCGTTTTTTGGCTGCGAACCAGCCGAATCCATCCGTCAGCCACGAAAACCAGCGATGATCGGGTGCGGAAGTGCATTTTTGCTGCGCCATGGTCATGATCGTCAACCTTCGCTATCCTGAACCCGAATGACGGGTTGACTGGAAATGTCGGTCTTGACGGCGGCCTTTGCCAATCGAACGTCGATAAGGACCCATAAGGAGGCTTTATGCCGGACCTCAGCTCTCGGCAGGTTTCACAGCTTCCGCCGCTGCAGGCGATCCGGGTGTTCGAAGCGGTGGCGCGGCATCTTTCCTTCACCAAGGCGGCCGAGGAACTTGCCATGACGCAAGCGGCGGTCAGCTATCAGATCAAGGTGCTGGAGGAACGGGTCGGCGCGCCGCTGTTCCTGCGCCGGCCGCGCCAGATCGCACTCACCGAGGCTGGACAGCGCCTTGCGCCAGCGGTCAGCGAGGCCTTCGCCATTCTCGGCCAGGCCTATGCGGCGGCGCGTGGCGGCGCCGACGGATTGCTGTGCGTCACGACGGTGCTGACCTTTGCCTCGAACTGGCTGGCGCACCATCTGGGCTCATTCCAGATCGCTCATCCCTCCCTTGCCGTGCGGCTCGAAACATCGAGCCGGCTGACGGATTTCGCCCGCGAGGATGTCGACCTCGCCATCCGGTCGGGCGGCGGCAAATGGCCGGGGCTGGAAGCCTACAAGCTGCTCGATGCCGATTTCACGCCGATGCTGAGCCCGAAGCTCGCGGCAAGCATCGGCGGCGTCAGGGAACCGGCGGACCTGTTGCGGCTGCCGATCCTCGATCCCGGCGACATCTGGTGGACGCAATGGTTCGAGGCTGCCGGCGTGCACTCGCACGATCTCGCCAAACGGCCCGGCAGCAGCATGGGCGCGCAGGCCTATGAGGCCAACGCGGCGATCGCCGGTCATGGCGTCGCGATCCTGACCAGGGCGCTGTTCAAGGCGGAACTTGCCGGTGGGCGCCTGATCCAGCCTTTCGATCTGGTTGGCGACGACGGCCATGCCTTTTGGCTGGTCTACCCCGAAGCGCGCCGCAACGTGCCGAAGATCCGTGCCTTCCGCGACTGGCTGCTGGCCGAGATCGCCTGCTGACCGGCAAGCTTGCGGGCTGCACCTGGTCTCGCAGATCCATCCGCTGTTGCCGCACTGTATCCGGCCGGGACGCTCTTCGTCCTGGCAATTTCCGCTCGTCCCGGCCTGCGGTGTCGCCCGGGTGCTGCGCTGCAGCATCGAATCCGACTTGACATAATTCACGCCAAGTGAGTAATTGCCCAAAGCCAAGGCAAATGCTCATCTTGGTTCAAGGGAGGAATTTGATGAAACTTCGCACGCTCACCCTGGGCTTGTTGTCGGCCAGCACGCTTGCGTTCGCCGCACACGCCGAATCCATCACCATCGCCACCGTCAACAATGGCGATATGGTCCGCATGCAAAAGCTGACCGAGGACTTCACCAAGGCGAACCCCGACATCCAGCTCAACTGGGTTACGCTCGAAGAGAATGTGCTGCGCGAGCGCGTCACCACCGACATCGCCACCAAGGGCGGCCAGTACGACGTGATGACCATCGGCACCTATGAGGTTCCGATCTGGGCCAAGCAGAGCTGGCTTTTGCCGCTCGACAAGCTCGGCGACGACTACGACGCCAAGGACATCATCCCGGCCATTGCTGGCGGCCTTTCGGTCGACGGCAAGCTTTATGCCGCGCCCTTCTACGGCGAAAGCTCCTTCGTCATGTACCGCAAGGACCTGATGGACAAGGCCGGGCTGAAGATGCCCGACGCGCCGACCTGGGACTTCATCAAGCAGGCCGCCGACAAGATGACCGACCGCGCCAATGGCGTGAACGGCGTGTGCCTGCGCGGCAAGGCCGGCTGGGGCGAGAACATGGCTTTCCTGACCGCCATGTCGAACTCCTTCGGCGCCCGCTGGTTCGACGAGAACTGGAAGCCGCAGTTCGATCAGCCGGAATGGAAGAACACGTTGCAGTTCTATGTCGACCTGATGAAGGCCGACGGCCCCGAGGGGGCTTCCTCCAACGGCTTCAACGAAAACCTGGCGCTGTTCCAGCAGGGCAAATGCGGCATGTGGATCGACGCCACGGTCGCCGCGTCCTTCGTTTCGGACCCGAAGAACTCGACCGTCGCCGATAAGGTCGGCTATGCGCTGGCGCCCGACAATGGCCTGGGCAAGCGCGGCAACTGGCTGTGGGCCTGGTCGCTGGCCATCCCCGCCGGCACGCAGAAAGCGGATGCCGCCGAGAAGTTCGTCTCCTGGGCGACCAGCAAGCACTATGCGGAGCTCGTCGCTTCGAAGGAAGGCTGGGCCAACGTTCCTCCGGGCACGCGCTCCTCGCTCTACGCCAATGCCGAGTACCAGAAGGCCGCTCCGTTCGCCAAGATGACGCTGGACTCCATCAACGCCGCCGATCCGACGCATCCGACGGTCAAGCCGGTGCCCTATGTCGGCGTCCAGTTCGTCGCCATCCCTGAGTTCCAGGGCCTTGGCACCACGGTCGGCCAGCTCTTCTCGGCGGCGCTTGCCGGCCAGTCGAGCGTCGACGACGCGCTGAAGCAGGCCCAGGACGCTGCCACCGCGGCAATGACCGAGGGCGGATACATCAAGTAAGGCTCCTCCCGGTGCCGACTGCCGGTCGCCTCCTTGACCGGCAACGGCCGCCCGAGTTCCCAGTTCGGGCGGCCGCCTTTAACGCCTTTGAAAATTCCGTCTGACCAGTGAAGGGTGACCGTCATGGCTACTCAGCAGACCCGTTCGCTTGCCCGTTTCATGATGGCGCCATCCGTGGTGCTGCTGTTCGTCTGGATGATCGTGCCGCTGGTCATCACCATCTGGTTCTCCTTCCAGCAGTACAACCCGCTCAATCCGATCCGCGACGGCTTCGTCGGCTTCTCGAATTACGCGCTGTTCTATTCCAACCCGGCCTTCCTGCAGTCGATCCTCAACACGCTCACCTTGGTGGTCAGCGTGCTCCTGATCACGGTGATCGGCGGTATCCTTCTGGCGCTGCTGATCGACCAGCCGATGTGGGGCCAGGGCATCGTGCGCATCCTCGTCATCTCGCCGTTCTTCGTCATGCCGCCGGTGGCCGCATTGGTCTGGAAGAACATGATCATGCACCCGCCATACGGGGTGTTCGCCGACATAGCCCGCTTCTTCGGGGCCCAGCCGATCGACTGGTTCGGGCAACATCCGATGCTGGCGATCATCATCATCGTCGCCTGGCAGTGGCTGCCCTTCGCGACGCTCATTCTTCTGACCGCGCTGCAGTCGCTCGACGGCGAGCAGAAGGAAGCCGCCGAGATGGACGGCGCCGGGTTCATCAGCCGCTTCATCTATCTGACGCTGCCGCACATGTCGCGCGCCATCACGGTCGTCATCCTGATCCAGACGATCTTCCTTCTCTCGGTCTATGCCGAGATCCTCGTCACCACCAATGGCGGCCCGGGATACGCCTCCACCAACCTGCCCTTCCTCGTCTACCAGAAGGCGTTGCTGGAGTTCAAAATCGGCCAGGCATCCGCCGGCGGTGTGATCGCCGTCATTCTCGCCAATATCGTTGCCTTCTTCGCCATGCGCGCCGTCGGCAAGAACCTGGACAAGTAAGGGAGGCTACGATGGCACGCTCAGTCACCACCCGGCACAAGACGATCGCGACGGTTGCCGCCTGGATCGTCGCCCTGCTGATCTTCTTCCCGATCCTCTACACGATCATCACCTCGTTCAAGTCGGAGCAGGAAGCCATCCAGGGCTTCAGCATCATCCCGTCGGGAACGTTCGAGAGCTATACCGAGGTCCAGGCACAGAGCGGCTACTTCAAGTTCTTCTTCAACTCGGTGCTGCTCTCGGTCGGCTCGACCATCCTGGCCCTGCTGGTCGCCATACCGGCGGCATGGTCGATGGCCTTCTCGCCGACCAAGCGGACCAAGGACATCTTGATGTGGATGCTGTCCACCAAGATGATGCCGGCGGTCGCGGTGCTGTTCCCGATCTACCTGATCTTCCGCGACACAGGCCTGCTCGGCAGCCGCATCGGCCTCATGATCATGCTGATGCTGATCAACCTGCCGATCGTGGTGTGGATGCTCTACACCTATTTCCGCGAAATCCCTGGCGAGATCCTGGAAGCGGCGCGCATGGACGGCGCATCGCTGTGGAACGAGATCGTCTATGTGCTGACGCCGATGGCGGTGCCGGGCATCGCCTCGACAATGCTGCTCAACATCATCCTGGCCTGGAACGAGGCGTTCTGGACGATCCGGCTGACGACGACGGAAGCCGCACCCCTGACCGCCTTCATCAGCTCGTTCTCAAGCCCGCAAGGCCTGTTCTGGGCGAAGCTTTCGGCCGCCTCGACGCTGGCCATCGCGCCGATCCTGATCATGGGCTGGTTCAGCCAGAAGCAGCTGGTGCGCGGCCTGACATTTGGTGCGGTGAAATAACGGAATTGCCCGAAGCAATCGGCAGAAATAACCCCTCGGGGAGGAAACCATGGGAAACATCACGCTCAAGAACGTCTCGAAATCCTTCGGAGCGACGTCCATCATCCCCGGTCTCGACCTGGTGATCGAGAATGGCGAGTTCGTCGTCTTTGTCGGCCCGTCGGGTTGCGGCAAGTCAACGCTGCTGCGCCTGATCGCCGGGCTCGAGGACACCAGCGGCGGCTCCATCAACATCGACGGCCGCGACGTCACCGGCGAGGCACCGGCCAAGCGCAAGCTCGCCATGGTGTTCCAGTCTTACGCGCTCTATCCGCACATGACGGTGGCCAAGAACATCGGCTTCCCGCTGAAGATGGCCGGTGAGGACAAGGCGACCATCGACAAGAAGGTGGGAGACGCGGCGCGCGTGCTCAACCTGACCAACTATCTCGAACGCCGGCCCGGCCAGCTTTCAGGCGGCCAGCGCCAGCGCGTCGCGATCGGCCGCGCCATCGTGCGTCAGCCGACCGCCTTCCTGTTCGACGAACCGCTGTCCAATCTCGATGCGGCACTGCGCGGCACCATGCGGCTGGAGATCAGCGAGCTGCACCATCAGCTCAAAACCACCATGATCTACGTTACCCACGATCAGGTTGAAGCGATGACCATGGCCGACAAGATCGTCGTGCTGAACGCCGGCAACATCGAGCAGGTCGGCTCGCCGATGGAGCTCTACAAGACGCCGAAGAACCTGTTCGTCGCCAGCTTTATCGGCTCGCCGAAGATGAACCTGATCGAGGGCGCGCCGGCTGCCAAAAACGGCGCCAAGACCATCGGCATCCGTCCCGAACACCTGGAGATCTCGACCAGGGCGGGCGAATGGAAGGCAGTCGTCGGCGTCGCCGAGCATCTCGGCTCCGACACCTTCCTGCACGTCCAGGCCGACGGCGTCGGTCCGCTGACCGTGCGCGCCGACGGCGAACTCGGCGTCCATCACGGCGACACCATTTACCTGACACCAGACAAGGCCAAGCTGCATCGCTTTGGCGCCGACGGAAAGGCAATCTGAACATGCGACTGGCCGGCAAATCCGCGCTGATCACGGGTTCGGCCCGCGGCATCGGCAGAGCCTTCGCCGAAGCCTATGCCGGCGAAGGCGCAACCGTCGCCATCGGCGACATCAATCTCGAGGCGGCGCAGAAGACCGCCGCCGAGATTGGCGGCAAGGCCTATGCGGTCAAGCTCGACGTCACCGACCTCGCCTCGATCGAGGCGGCGGTGAAAGCCGTCGAGACGAAGACCGGTGGCCTCGATATCCTGATCAACAACGCCGCCCTGTTCGACCTGGCGCCGATCGTCGAAATCACCAGGGCAAGCTACGACAAGTTGTTTTCCGTCAATGTCGCCGGCACGCTGTTCATGCTGCAGGCAGCCGCCCGCTCGATGATCGCGCGAGGCAAGGGCGGCAGGATCATCAACATGGCGAGCCAGGCCGGACGGCGCGGCGAGGCGCTGGTCGGCGTCTATTGCGCCACCAAGGCCGCCGTCATCTCGCTGACCCAGTCGGCGGGGCTCGACCTGATCAAGCACCGCATCAACGTCAACGCGATTGCCCCTGGCGTCGTCGACGGCGAGCACTGGGATCACGTCGATTCGCTGTTCGCCAAATATGAGAACCGGCCGAGGGGCGAGAAGAAGAAACTGGTCGGCGAGGCGGTGCCGTATGGCCGCATGGGCACGGCACAGGACCTCACCGGCATGGCTGTGTTTCTCGCCAGCAGCGACGCCGAATACATCGTCGCCCAGACCTACAATGTCGATGGCGGCCAGTGGATGAGTTGAGGGCGGGGGACGGCCTCTGCTCCTCGTCCCTCCGCGGGGAGCAGAGGCCGACTTCAGCGGGCGCGTAGCAAGTGCCACCCCTTATCCGCTCCCCGACGGGGAGAGGAGCGTAACGAAGGCCGAAACCCGGCCAAAGGGTAAAACAGATGACCGTGAAACTCTCGTCCTCTAACCTCTCCAAGCTGCCCGCCAACGTCGCAGGTCCGAAGTATGACCGCGCGACGCTGAAGGCCGGCATCGTGCATTTCGGCGTCGGCAATTTCCACCGCTCGCATCAGGCCGTCTATCTCGACGATCTGTTCAATGCGGGCATCGGCCATGACTGGGCGCTGATCGGTGCCGGCGTGTTCGACGGCGAAAAGATCGGTCGCGGCAAACTGGAAGAGCAGGACTGGCTCACCACGGTGGTCGAGCAGGATAGCGGCCATATGAGCGCACGCGTCACCGGCGCGATGATCGACTTCCTGATGCCCGGCGATGCGGCCGGTGTGATCGAACGGCTTGCCGACCCGGCGATCAAGATCGTTTCGCTGACCATCACCGAAGGTGGCTATTTCATCGACCCGGCCTCCGTCGTGTTCAACCCGACCCATCCCGACATCGTCGCCGACGCGCAGGCCGGCGCCACGCCGAAGACGGTGTTCGGCATCATCCTTGCCGGGCTGATGCGCCGCCGCGATGAAGGCACCGTGCCGTTCACCGTGATGTCGTGCGACAACATTCCCCACAATGGCCATGTCACCTCGGATGGCGTCATCGGCCTGGCCCGTTTGATCGACGAGGATCTGGCGAACTGGGTCAGCGAGCATGTCGCCTTTCCGAACGGCATGGTCGATCGCATCACGCCGGCCACCACCGACCGCGAGCGCGGCATCCTGGCCAAGGATTTCGGCCTCGAGGACAACTGGCCGGTGTTCTGCGAGCCGTTCCGGCAGTGGGTGCTGGAGGACCATTTCACCGATGGCCGGCCGCCGCTGGAAAAGGTCGGCGTGCAGTTCGTCAAAGACGTTGCGCCTTATGAACTGATGAAAATCCGCATCCTCAATGGCGGCCATGCAGCGATCGCCTATCCGGCCGGCCTGATGGACATCCATTTCGTGCATGAGGCGATGCAGGAGCCGCTGGTGAGCGGTTTTCTGGCCAAGCTCGAACGGGACGAAATCATCCCGACGGTGCCGCCGGTGCCGGACACGGTTCTGGAAGACTATTACCAGCTCATCGAGAGCCGCTTCTCCAACCCGAAGATCGGCGACACGGTGCGCCGGCTCTGCCTCGACGGCTCCAACCGCCAGCCGAAGTTCATCATCCCGACCATCGCCGACCGGCTGAAGGCTGGGAAAAGCGTCGCCGGCCTGGCCCTGGAATCGGCATTGTGGTGCCGCTACTGCTTCGGCACGACGGACAGCGGCGCCGTCATCGAGCCCAACGACCCGAGTTGGGACCGGCTGCAGGCGACGGCAAAGGCAGCAAAGGACGCTCCCGCCGCCTGGCTCGCCATGGAGGACATCTATGGCGATGTCGGCCGCGCAACGGCGTTTGTCGAGGCCTTTGCCCATGCGCTCAACGTGCTGTGGGCGAATGGCGCGCGCGCCACGCTGACGCGCTACCTCGCCGGCAAGCTCTGAGAGCCATTCTCGGCCATGACGCCTGAACTGGTCATTTTCGACTG
>NZ_RZPB01000213.1:0-8317 GCF_003998535.1 Mesorhizobium sp. M7A.F.Ca.AU.002.02.1.1
CTTCCTCGCCGATCGGCCCAAAATCGTTGGAGCGATGGAAGGAGACGATATCCCTGGGTTCCTTGCCTTCAGGTGCGAACCAGAGCGGGGTTTCGAGGCCCCAGCTGTCGCCCATGACCGCGTTGTTGGCCAGCATCGTGTCGTAGAGCGGCGTCGTCTGCGCCGGACGTGCCGCCGGCAGTTCCTCATTGGGGAAGCGGATGGAGAAGCGGCGCGAATAGTTTTCCCGCACCTTGGCGTTGGTGTAGCGCAGGCCGGCCCATTCACCGAAGCGTGTAACATCCATGCCCCAGACATCGAAGCCAGGATCGCCATGCACCATCCAGTTCGACAGTGCCAGACCGACGCCGCCGCCTTGGCTGAAGCCGGCCATCACGGCGCAGGCGCACCAGAAATTGGTCAGGCCCTGCACCGGGCCGACCAGCGGGTTGCCGTCCAGCGCGAAGGTGAAGGGGCCGTTGATGATCTGCTTGATGCCGGCCTTTTCGATGCCGGGGAAATGCTTGAAGCCGATTTCCAGCGACGGCGCGATGCGGTCGAGGTCCGGCGGCAGCAATTCGTGGCCGAAATCCCATGGCGTGTTGACCGGCGACCACGGCTTGCAGGCCTTCTCGTAGGTGCCGAGCAGGATGCCGTTGCGCTCCTGGCGGGTGTAGATCTCGCCCTTGAAGTCGAGCACGCCGATCATTTCGCGGCCGGTCGATTTGTTGAATTCCTCGACCTCCGGCATCGGCTCGGTGAGCAGATACATATGTTCCATGGCCAGAACCGGCAGTTCGACGCCGACCATGCGGCCGATCTCGCGCGCCCACAGGCCGCCGCAATTGACGACATGCTCGGCCTTCACCGTGCCCTGTTCGGTGACGACATTCCAGGTGCCGTCGACCTCCTGCGTCAATTCCACGACGCGGTTGCGCAGCACGATCTCGGCGCCGAGTTTTTTCGCCGCCTTTGAATAGGCGATGGTGGTGCCGGACGGGTCGAGATGGCCTTCGACCGGATCCCACATGGCGCCGACGAAATTGGTCTCGTCCATCAGCGGGAACATCGCCTTGGCTTCGGAAGGGGTGATCAGCTCTGTGTCCATGCCGAGATAGCGGCCCTTGGCGTGGGCAAGGCGCAGGAAGTCCATGCGCTCGGGCGTATCGGCCATCATCACGCCGCCGGTCAAATGCAGCGAGCAGGACTGGCCGGATATCTCCTCGATCTCCTTGTAGAGCTGCACCGTATAGGCCTGCAGCTTGGCGACGTTGGGGTCGCCGTTCAGCGTGTGGAAGCCGCCCGCCGCGTGCCAGGACGAGCCGGATGTGAGTTCAGAGCGCTCGATCAGCATGATGTCGGTCCAGCCGGCTTTGGCCAGGTGGTAGAGAACCGAGCAGCCGACGACGCCGCCGCCGATGACAACCGCTTTTACGTGTGATTTCATCTGGATAGGTCCGTGTTTGAAGAGATTGAATCGGGTGAGCGGGGTGTGAAAACAAAGCGGAGATCGGATGCGGCCGTGTTCTCGGCCAGGCTGCCATCAAGCGCGGCGAGGATGGTTTCACAGGCCGGAGTACGATGTTTCAGGACGTCATGGTTCCAAACACGCAGGATCGAATAGCCCTGGGCACGCATGAAATCGTCGCGGCGGCGGTCATATGAGCTGCCGGCGTGTTGGTGTCCGTCGACTTCCACGACAAGCCAATTTTTGCGGCAAGCGAAGTCCGCGTAGTATGGTCCGATAGAGAACTGTCGCGTGAACTTGTAGCCGCCAAGCTTGCGGGCCTTTAACTCAAGCCAAAGCAGCGCTTCGGCCTGGTTGTCACCTTGCCTGAGTTTTCTGGCTCGCTGGGTAGTGCCCGTTTTGCGACGGCTACGGGTTTCATGAGCGCCTTCCCCCACTCCGTCGCCGCTTCGCGACGCCACCTCTCCCCCCTCCGGAGGGAGAGGAAGGGTGCCAGCGTGCATAAGCTCGCGCCTTTCCTCTCCCCCGTCGATCGGGGGAGAGGTGTCGAGCGCAGCTCGACGGAGTGGGGGTCGACCGTTCATCAACAATACTGCCGATCAAAAATCGGTCGGCGCGCCGCCTTCGGACCGGCGCTTGGCGACGAAGGCGTTGAGTTCCTCGCGGATGGCCGGGTCCATGTAGGGCTCCTCATAGGACGCCAGCCGCTCCTTCCAGACCTTGTTGGCCTTTTCGAGCGCCGTCGGCGAGCCGGCTTCCGCCCAGGTCTCGTAATTGCGCCAGTCGGAGAGGATCGGCGAGTAGAAGGCGGTCTTGTAGCGGTCCTGCGTGTGCTGGGTGCCGAAGAAATGGCCCCCGGGGCCGACCGACTGGATGGCGTCGAAGCCGAGTGCCTCTTCGGAAAGGTCGAGCGGGGTCAGGAATTCGGCCACCATCTGCAGCAGGTCGATGTCCAGAATGGTCTTCTCGTAGGAGCAGCGCAGGCCGCCTTCGAGCCAGCCGGCGGCATGCATCATCAGGTTGCCGCCGCCCTGGATGGCGCCCCACAACGAGAACACGCTTTCATAAGCCGCCTGCGCGTCGACCGTGTTGGCGGCGCAGGTGTTGGAGGTGCGGTAGGGGATGTTGTAGCGGCGGGCAAGCTGGCCGCCGACGAGCTGCGCCTTCATGTATTCCGGCGTGCCGAACGCCGGTGAACCGGACTTCATGTCGACATTGGAGGTGAAGCCGCCATATCCGACGGGGGCGCCCTTGCGCACCATCTGGGCGAAGGCGATGCCGGCAAGCGCCTCCGCGTTCTGCTGCACCAGTGCGCCGGCGATGGTGACAGGCGC
Source organism: Mesorhizobium sp. M7A.F.Ca.AU.002.02.1.1 (assembly GCF_003998535.1). Taxonomy (NCBI): domain Bacteria; kingdom Pseudomonadati; phylum Pseudomonadota; class Alphaproteobacteria; order Hyphomicrobiales; family Phyllobacteriaceae; genus Mesorhizobium; species Mesorhizobium sp. M7A.F.Ca.AU.002.02.1.1. Next base: position 2,782 of record NZ_RZPB01000213.1, read on the forward strand.
CATCGCACCCGACAGGGTAAACGGCGTCACGACGACGACCTGGCCCTTGCTCGACATCTGGATGATGCCTTCCATCATCGGCACATCGAGTTTCAGCGGCGAATTGGTGTTGATGATGGTGAAGACGGACGGCTCTTCGAGCATCTGCTCGTGGCTGATGCCGCGCGCGATCCTGGCGATCTCGATGCCGTCGACATTGCGCTCCTTGCCGAGCGAATAGATGTGGAACACCTTGTCGGTGAGCACGCTGAGATCGCGGATGCATTCGAGATGGCGGACGGATGGATGGATATCGGTCGGCTCGACCGGGTAGCCGCCCGTGCAGTTCAGAATGTTGTGCATCTGCGCGAGCTTGAGGAAGTTGCGGTAGTCCTGCTGGTTGCCGGGCCGGCGGCCGCGATCGATGTCGGAGCAATTGGGCGCCGACGCCATCATCGAGACGATCACATTGTTGCCGCCGAAGCGCACATTGTGCGCAGGATTGCGGGCATGGATGGTGAATTCCGACGGGCAGTGCGACACCAGGTCGAGGATCATGTCGCTGTCGAAGCGCACCCGCTCTGAGCCGTCACGCACGTCGGCGCCATGCGCCTTCATGATGCTGCGGGCCTCATCATGCAGCACGTCGACGCCGATTTCCCGCAGCACGCGCAGGGAAGCGAGGTGAATCGATTCCAGCTCGTCGTCGGACACCAGCCTGGTTGGCGCCAGCGGGTTCTTCAACTGGCGAAAAGCCGGCTGCTCGAACGCGGCTGAGCCGCCGGCGCGCTTTCCAGCGCGGCCGCCGCGACGGGCGCGGTCGGTGGCCAATGCCGGTTCTGAGGGTTGTAGGGCGGCGGTCATGATGGTCCTCGTGGGATGCGATAGCGGGCGGCATAATGGACCGGCGGCTGTCCGGCCATTGCGGAGGCGACGACCACTAGGGCGAGGGAAGCGACATGCCGGAACGGCAGGTGCCCGGCCGCGACATCGGCTTGATCAGGTTGCCGCGTTGGAGCAAGCGGATTTCGGTGGCCGGCCCTTTCCTTCCGGGGATCGAACCGATAGCTACTTGGCTTGCCGGCCTGATGGCCAGCAGTTCATCTGGATGGCAGCATGGTCGCGACCGGCTCGAGCGAAGGCGAAGCAGGAACGCAATGGGCAGCGCTTGCCGGCGTCACCGCGGCACTTGCCATGTTTGGCGCCGCGCAAGGGCTGAGCTCGCCGCTGTTCACATTGCTGATGCAGAAGCAAGGCATGTCGCCGGCGCTGATCGGCCTGTCGGCGGCGATGATGCCGCTCGGGCTGATCCTGTCGGCTTCCTTCGTGCCGGCGGCGGTGCGGCTGGTCGGCGGGCGCAACCTGGCGGTCGGCTGCTCGCTGATCGGCGCGCTCTGCTTCCTGGGCATCGGCTATCTGCAGGACTGGGTGGCGTGGTTCGTCATCCGCTTCATCATCGGCGTGGTCATCAATCCGCTTTATATCCTTGGCGAGGTGTGGGCGCTGTCGCTGGCACCGCCGTCGCGGCGCGGCCGGGTGATGGGCGTGTTCAACACGCTGATGGGCGCCGGTTATGCCGCCGGACCATTCGCGCTGACCCTGCTCGGTACGTCGGGCTGGGCGCCTTTCATGGTCGGCGTCGCCGGCTTCGCGCTCTGCGCGGTGATCCTGCACGCCGTCTCGTCAAAGCTCACCGGCTTCGAGGATGACGGCCAGCCTGCCAGCGGCCTTGTCGGGTTTGCCAAAATGGCGCCGGCGCTGCTGCTTGCCGTGCTTGTCTCGGCGGCGGTCCAGCAGAGCACCTATGCGCTGGTCCCGGTCTTCGGCGCCAGCTATGGCCTGGCGGAAGCCGTTCTGGCCTCGCTGGTGATGGCGCTTTCCCTCGGCAACATCCTGCTGCAGATACCACTCGGCCTTCTGGCGGAGCGTTTTGGCGGCCGCGCCATGATCATCGTCTGCGCACTGGCAACAACCGTTTGCGCGCTTTTGCTGCCTCTGCTGATCACAACGCCGTTGATCTGGGTGGTGCTGCTGGTGATGGGCGCGGTCGGTTACGGCGTCTACACCATGGCATTGGTCGAACTCGGCAGCCGGTTCAAGGGCTCTGTGCTGGTCGCCGGCAACGCTGCCTTTGCGCTGATGTGGGGCGTTGGTGGCATCGTCGGCCCACCCGGTGCGGGCCTGCTCATGCAAGGCATCGGCCCACTTGGGCTGCCGGTGGTTATTGCCGCTCTCGACGCGGTGCTGGTGATGTTCGCGCTGTACCGCTCATCCATGCGCCGAGCTTCCTGATAAGCCCAACCTCCTGACAGGCCCAACCTCCTGACAGGCCCAGCCTCCTGACAGGCACTGTCTGGAGCAAGCAGTTTTCGCCCGCCAGGGGCTTACCTCTGCGCAACTCAATCGCTAATCCTGCAGCCCGACAGCGGTGCGTACATGAATTTGGTTGAATCGAACAAGGACGAGACGATGCAATGGGCGGCGATCACCGGTGTGATCGCGACCGTCTCGGTGTTCGCCATCGCGCAAGGGTTGTCCTATCCGCTGCTGAGTTTCATCCTGCAGCGCCAGGGCGTTTCGCCAGCGATGATCGGCTTGTCGGCGGCCATGACGCCGATTGGCTTCATTCTGTTATCGCCGTTGATCCCGGCGCTGGCCCGCCGATTCGGGGCAGGGCGCACCGCGCTCACCTGTGCGGCCCTTTCGGCTGTCGTGCTGGCGCTGATCGGCTGGACGCAAAATGTCTATTTGTGGTTTCCCCTGCGCTTCCTGATCGGCGTCGTGACCAATCCGCTCTATGTGCTGAGCGAGATCTGGGTGATCGCGCTGGCACCGCCGGCCCGACGCGGCCGCGTCATGGGTGTCTATTCGACGATCATCTCGGCCGGTTTCGCGACCGGGCCACTGTGCCTGCTTGCAGTCGGCACTGAGGGCTGGCCGCCCTTCCTCGTCGGCATTTTCGCCTTCGTGCTGTGTGGCATTTGCCTGGCCTCGGTGCTGCCGCGTTTGCCCAAGGTCGACGAGGCCGGGCACCAGGTTTCCGTCCTGGGTTTCGTGCCGCTGGCGTGGCTGCTTTTGTTCGCCGTCATAGTCGCCGCCGGCTTCGAACAGGGTGCGCTGGCGTTGCTGCCGGTCTATGGCACCCATCACGGCATCACCGAAACCCGCATGTCGGCGCTGCTGTCGGTGATGATCGCCGGCAACATCGCCATGCAGGTGCCGCTCGGCCTTTTGGCGGAAAGGCTTTCCGCGCGCCTGGTGCGGCTTGCCTGCGTCGCGATCACGGTGCTCGGCTGCGTCCTGCTTCCGCTTCTCATCGAGTCGCCGCTGATCTGGCCAATGATCTTTGTCTGGGGCGCGGTTTCCTACGGCATCTACACAATGTCGATCATCGAGCTCGGCGAACGCTTCACCGGCTCCGCACTGGTCGCCGGCAATGCGGCCTTTTCCTTGATGTGGGGGGTCGGCGGCATCGCCGTGCCGCCGCTGGCGGGGGGCGCCATGGATGTTATGGGCGCCGGCGGACTGCCGATCACGCTTGGGCTGCTGTGCCTGGCGCTGGCCATTGCGAGCCTCGCTGGTCGGCGGAAAGCCTCAATTGTGCGCTGAACATGGTGAATATCGACGGCCTGTCGGCGTTGGCTTTTTCAAAGCAACGCGTTTATCGGAGACCTCATGACCAAGCCTGCCACCCAGACGCCGAATTCCGCCCCCACGACCGACGATCCCTTTCTCTGGCTGGAGGACAGGACAGCCAAGCAGTCATTGGACTGGGTACATCGCCAGAACGAGATCACGGTTGGCGAATTGCAGGGCGATCCGTCCTATCAGGCGTCGTTCCAGACCGCGCTCGACCTGATGACGGCCGAGGACAACATCGCGGTCGGCGCGGCAAAAGCCGGCCATGTCTACAATTTCTGGCAGGACAAGACCAATGTGCTCGGCCTCTGGCGCCGCACGACCGTCGCTTCCTACAAGACCGAGAAGCCCGACTGGGAAACGATCATCGACTTCGACCAGCTTGCGGCGGAGGAAGGGATAAAATGGGTTTTTGGCGGCGCCAGCCGGCTCTATCCCGACTTCAACCTTTGCCTTGTCTCGATGTCGCCGGATGGCGGCGACGCCAGCGAGATGCGCGAATTCGACATCGCGACCAAGTCGTTTGTCGAGGGTGGGTTTCGTGCACCCGCTTCCAAGTCGGGTTTCAGCTGGCTGGATAAGGACACCGTGATTGTTTCGGCCGCTTTCGACGAGGCCGACAAGACCGAGTCCGGCTATCCGCGAATCATAAAGCTGTGGAAGCGCGATACCAAGCTGGAAGACGCAACGCCGATCTTCGAGGCGCAGAAAGAGGATCTCGCCGTTGGTGCCGCTGTCGAGTACGACGGTGACAGACGCTATCTGGTCCTGGCTCGAACGCTGAATTTCTTCGCTTCGCACATCTTCCTTCGGCTGCCTTCCGGCGAAAACAAACAGCTGCCGCTACCGGACGACATGACCGATACGGCAATATTCAGGGATCAGCTCGTGTTCGGCGTGCGCAGTGCATGGACGGCGCCCGACGACACGGTTTGCAAGCCCGACGGTCTTTATTCGCTGGACCTGGCGCGCTGGGTCGAGACCGGCGCGATCGGGCCTGTCGAAACCTTGTTCGAGCCGGCCTATCGCGTTTCCATAGCCGGCATTGCCCGCACGCGGGACCGGCTGTTCGTCAGCCTGATGGACAATGTGCGCGGCAAAGTCGTCGTCTGCGAGCGCATGGATGGCAACTGGTCGCTGAAACCGGTGGCGCTGCCCGAAAATGGCAATGTCGGCATCAGTCATGCCGAGCAGTTCGGCTCGAGTGTCTCCTTCTCCTTCACCGATTTCCTGACCCCGAGTTCGATCATCTGGTCCGACGACAATGGCGAGACGCTCGCCACCGTGAAGTCGCAGCCGGCGCGTTTCGATGCCTCGCCGCTGATCTCGGAACAGTTCGAGGCGCGCTCCAAGGACGGCACGATGATCCCCTATTTCGTCGTCAGGCGGCGCGACCAGAAAGGTCCGGTGCCGACGCTGCTTTACGGCTATGGCGGCTTCGAAGTGCCGCTGCTGCCCGGCTATGCCGGCGTGCGTGGTAAGCTGTGGCTGGAGAAAGGCAATGCCTATGTGCAGGCATGCATCCGCGGCGGCGGCGAGTTCGGCCCAGCCTGGCATCAGGCGGCGCTCAAGGGCAATCGCCAGAACGGATTCGACGATTTCGCAGCGGTCGCGCAGGACGTCGTCAAGCGCGGCATCGCGACAGCAAGCTCGCTCGGCATCCAGGGTGGTTCGAATGGCGGCTTGCTGACCGGCGTTTCCTTGACGCAGCATCCCGAGCTTTTCGGCGCCGTCATCATCGAGGTGCCGCTGCTCGACATGCTGCGTTACGCCGAATTGCCGCCTGGCGCCTCGTGGATGGCCGAATATGGCGATCCGTCGAAACCCGAAGACGCGAAGTGGCTTTCAGCCTACTCGCCCTACCAGCATGTCGACGCCGCTGCCGCCTATCCGCCTGTGCTGCTGACCACATCGACCG
>NZ_RZPB01000214.1:0-8315 GCF_003998535.1 Mesorhizobium sp. M7A.F.Ca.AU.002.02.1.1
GTTCATGCCGGAGGCCAACTCGGCCATCGGTGCTGCCCAGGCCGCCAAGGAAGGCGGCGGCAAGATCCGCGTCATGCTCGCCGACGTCAACGCCAAGATCCTCGACATGATCAAGGCCGGCGAGATCTTCGGCTCGGTCAATCCCAACCAGGGCATGCAGGGCTATATGGGCTTCATGCTGTTGTGGATGGCCAAGCATCCCGGCCTGATCGATCCGATGAACGACGCCAAGCGTTCGGGTTTCAACCCGATGAGCGTGCCCTTCGTCGACAATGGCTTCTCCATCGTCTCCAAGGACAATGCGGACGACTTCTACTGGGACAAGTACCTCAAGCGTCGCGGCACCAAGGGCATCGAGGAATAGTCTCGATCGCCGCCCCGGCCTCCACAAGGCCGGACCAACCGGGAAGGAGGCTTCGGCCTCCTTCCTCCCCCGCAAGCATCGCAGGAGCATGGCGTGACCCAGTCGCCCATTCTTGAAATCCGCGGTCTGTCCAAGGCGTTCGGCCCGGTCAAGGCACTGAACGACGTGCGGTTCGAGCTGCGGCGCGGCGAAATCCATGCGCTGTGCGGCGAGAACGGCGCCGGCAAGTCGACGCTGATGAACATGATCGCCGGTGTATTGCAGCCCGACGAGGGCGACATCCTGATCGATGGCGAGCGTGTTTCGATCCACTCGCCCGCGGCCGCCCAACGTCTCGGCATCGCGCTTGTCCACCAGGAGATCGCGCTGTGCCAGGACGCCACGGTTGCCGAAAACATCTACATGGCCGCGATCAACAGCCGGCGCGCACCGCTGATGAATTTCCAGAAGCTCTACGCTGACGCCCAGAAGGTCATGGACCTGCTCGCGCCCATTCCGGTGCACACCAGGGTCGCCGACCTCTCCATTTCCAACCAGCAGCTCGTCGAGATCGCCAAGGCGCTGACGCTCGACTGCAAGGTGCTGATGCTCGACGAGCCGACCGCCGCACTCACCGAAAGCGAAGCGCAACGCCTGTTCTCGATCGTGCGCGGGCTTAGGGAACGTGGCATTTCGGTGGTCTATATCAGCCACCGCATGGCCGAGATCTTCTCGCTCTGCGACCGCGTCACCGTCTTCCGCGACGGCCGCTACGTGGCGACCGATGCGATAGCCGCCGTTTCACCCGACGATGTCGTGCGCAAAATGGTGGGCCGCGAAATCACCCAGCTCTATCCCGACAAGCTGGCGCCGCAAGAGCCTGGGCGCCTTCTCCTGTCGGTCGAGGGGCTTTCCGATGGGCGCCGCTTCGCCGACGTCGATCTGCAGCTTCGCGCTGGCGAAATTCTGGGCATAGGCGGCCTGATCGGCGCCGGCCGCAGCGAGATCGCACAGACGGTCTGCGGCCTCAGGCCAATGACCTCTGGAACCGTCGCGCTCGACGGAAAGCAGCTGCGGCTGCGCAGTTATGGCGATGCGGTCAAGGCGGGGCTGGTCTATCTCTCTGAGGATCGCAAAGGCTCCGGCGTGTTCCTCGATCTGCCGATCGCGGCGAACATATCGGCGCTCGACCTCGGCCGGCTCACCGGGCGCCTCGGCCTGCTCGACCGCAAGGCCGAGGATCGTCAGGCGCGGGAGCTGACCGGCAGGCTCGGCGTGCGCATGGCCGGCATCGAGGCCACTGTGTCGACGCTGAGCGGTGGCAACCAGCAGAAGGTTGCCATCGCCAAGCAGCTGTCCGTCAGTCCCAAGGTCATCATCATGGACGAGCCGACGCGCGGGATCGATGTCGGCGCCAAGGTCGAGATTCACCGGCTGCTGCGCCAGCTAGCCGGCAGCGGTGTCGGCGTCATCATCATCTCGTCCGAACTGCCGGAGCTGATTGGCTTGTGCGACCGCGTTCTTGTGGTGCGCGAAGGCAGGATCGCCGGCGAACTCGCCGCCAGCGAGCTCGGTGAAGAAGCCATCATCATGCTCGCCTCGGGCGTCCAGGACAGTTCAATTCAAAGGCAGGCCCAGAATGTCGCCTAGGGAATCAGGAGAAGCGCTCGTGCACGCCGAGATCAAGTCCGCCGGGCGGCGCATCAACTTCGCTCACCTCGCCTCGATGCGCGAGGCCGGGCTGATCGTCATCATCCTGGCGCTGTGCATCGCCATGAGCTTCGCCTCGCCGCACTTCCTGACATGGGGCAATTTCCGCGCCATGCTGATGAGCTTCTCCATCGAAGGCATCGTCGTCGTCGGCATGACCGTCCTGCTCATCGTTGGCGGCATCGACCTTTCCGTCGGCTCCGTCGTGTGTTTCTCGATGGTGGTCTCGGGTGCGCTGTTCCTCGCCGGGCTCGATCCCTGGACGGCAAGCCTGATCGGCATCGGCGTCAGCGCGCTGATCGGCGCGGCCATGGGCTTCTTCGTGACCGTGATAGGGCTCAATCATTTCATCACGTCGCTGGCCGCCATGGTCATCGTGCGCGGCATGTGCCTGGTGGTCACCAAGGGCACGCCGCTGTCGCTGTTCACCTTGCCGCCGGCCTTCAAGGCCATCGGCCAGGGCAGTTTCAACAACATCCCCTATGTCATCCTGATCTTCATCGTCGTGGTGGCGATCTTCGACTTCCTGCTGCGTCGCGCCACGGCCTTCCGCAAGGTTTTCTACACCGGCTCCAACGAGAAGGCCGCGCAGTTCTCCGGCATCAGGACCAATCAGGTGAAGTTCTGGGTCACGGTGCTGTGCTCGACCCTCGCCGGAGTGGCCGGCGTCATCTACATGGCGCGCTTCGGCGCGGCGACGCCGACCTTCGGCGCCGGCATGGAGCTCAACATCATCGCCGCGGCCGTCATCGGCGGCGCCTCGCTGAATGGCGGCTCGGGCACCATCTTCGGGGCGATCCTCGGCATGGCTCTGCTGTCGGTGGTGACGAGCTCGCTTATCCTGCTCGATGTCTCGGTCTATTGGCAGGACATGATCAAGGGATGCATCCTGCTGGCAGCGGTGTCGATCGATCACTTCCTGCACCGCAAGAAGTCCTGAACCTCAAAGGCGGCGAAACAAGACCATGGCCCCTCCCAACACCCGCGACGACATCGCCGCTGTTCGTCAGATGCACCAGGCGCTTGTCCTGCATTATGTCGAAGGCAAGACCCAGGCCGAGATCGCCGGGGAACTCGGCATCTCGCACGCGACCGTCAACCGGCTGATCAAGCGCGGTCACCAGCTCGGTCTCGTCGAGATCAAGATCAAGTCGCCGATCGATCATCTGGTCGACCTGGAAGCGCGGCTGGTGGCGCTGGGCGGCATCGAGCGGGCGATGGTGGTGCCGTCGGTCTCCGAAAATCCGCACACCGCCCTGCAGCGGGTCGGCGAGGCGGCGGCTGGGCTGCTGCTCGACACCATCAAGGACGGCGACACCATTTCGATCACCGGCGGCAAGGGCGTCAGCGCGCTGGTCGCCGGTCTCAAGCCGGGGCGCCGCTACGACGTCGAAATCATTCCCGCCACCGGGCTGGTGCAGGGCAAGCACTACACCGATGTCAACCACGTCGCCTCGCTGATGGCCGACAAGCTCGGCGGCCGCGCCTACCAGATCCATGCGCCGTTGTTTGCGGACACCGCGCAGCAGCGCGAGATGCTGATGGGCATCAGCTCCGTCGCCGACGTGTTTCGCAAGGCGCGCGAGGCCGATGTCGCGGTGGTGGGTGTCGGCTCCATCCTGACCGACGATTCCAGCTACTACGATTTGCATCCGTCCTCGAATGCCGATCGCCAGGCGATCGAGAAGTCCGGGGCAACAGGCGAGCTGCTCGCCCATCTCATCGATCGCCGGGGCAAGCTTTGCAACTACTCGCTCAACCGTTCGCTGGTCTCGTTGACGCTTGACGAGTTCGCGACCATCCCGCGCTCGATCGGCATTGCAAGTGGCGCCAGCAAGGTCGCGCCGATCCTCGCCGCAATGCGCGGAAATCATCTCGACACCATCGTCACGGACGAGGCCACGGGGCTCCAGATCCTCGAGCTGGCCGAACAGGAGGCAGCATGAATTCTCGACAGATCCAGCGGCAGATCGGCAAGTCCGGCATATCGGCGTCGGCCGTGGGCCTGGGCACCTGGGCGATTGGCGGATGGATGTGGGGCGGCACCGACGAAAAGGAGTCGGTGCGGGCGATCGAAGCCTCGATCGATGCCGGCCTCAGCCTGATCGACACAGCGCCGGCCTACGGTCTTGGCCGCAGCGAGGCGATCGTCGGCACCGCCATCAAGGGCAAGCGCGACAAGGTGGTGATCGCGACCAAATGCGGGCTGAACTGGCATTCGGGCAAGGGCGGGCATTTCTTCGACCAGGACGACAAGCCAGTGCATCGCTATCTCGGCGCCGACGGCATCGCCTATGAGGTCGAGCAGAGCCTGCGGCGTCTCGGCACCGATCATATCGACCTCTACATCACCCATTGGCAGGACCCGACGACGCCGATCGCCGAGACGATGGCGGTATTGGAAAAGCTCAAGGCAGCCGGCAAGATCCGCGCCATCGGCGTCAGCAATATCAGCGCCGAGGATCTCGGCCATTATATCGATGCCGGCCAGCTCGATGCGATCCAGGAGCGCTATTCGATGATCGACCGCGACATCGAGAGCAGCCTGCTGCCGATCACTCGCCGCCATGACATCGCCACGCTCAGCTATTCGTCGCTGGCGCTGGGGCTGCTCACCGGCACGGTCGACCCCGGCCGCACATTCGGCGGCGACGACCAGCGCAAGGACAACCCGCGCTTTTCCACGGCCAACCGGCAGAAGGTGGCAAAGCTGAAAGAGGCCATCGCCCCTATCGCCGAGAGCCACCAGGCGTCGACCGCGCAGATCGTCATCGCCTGGACGCTCGCCCAGCCGGGCATCACCTTCGCCCTGTGCGGCGCGCGCAATCCCGAACAGGCGCTCGACAATGCACGGGCCGGGGAGATCACGCTTGCGGCAGGCGAGCTTGCGGCAATCGACGCCGCGGCAGCCGCGCATCTCACTGCGATGGATGCCTGAGAAAAAAGGCAACAGCCCCGATGAACCGTAGCCATACGTTAGCCGGTCTGCGCGACCGGCCTGATATCGCCGTGCTCGTCATCGGTGGCGGCATCAACGGCATCAGCGTCTTTCGCGAACTGGCGCTGCAAGGCGTCGATGTCGTGCTGGCGGAAAAGGGCGATTATTGCAGCGGCGCCAGTGCCGCCCTTTCACGCATGGTGCATGGCGGCCTGCGTTATCTCGAAAACGGCGAATTCAAACTGGTGCGCGAATCGCTGCTCGAACGTGACCGGCTGCTGAGGAATGCCCCGCACTATGTGGCCCCGTTGCCGACGACGGTGCCGATCTTCGACATTTTCTCCGGCCTTGCCAACGGTGCGGTGCGTTTCCTGGGTCTGACGCGGCGGCCGAGCCGGCGTGGTGCGCTGGTCATCAAGACCGGCCTTGCCATGTACGACCTGTTCACCGCCGCACGGCGTTTGATGCCGACGCACAGGTTCAGGGGCCGCGCCGAAACCTTGAAAAAATGGCCGGCGATCAATCCGGCGATCCGCAATTCGGCGACCTACTACGACGCCTGGGTGAGCCGGCCCGAACGCCTCGGCCTGGAGATGCTGCTGGACGCCACGGCGAGCGCGGCGAACGCCCGCGCCTTGAACTACGCTCAGGTATCGTCGACAGGTGATAGCCTCGCCATTACCGACACGCTGACGGGCGAACAACTGCCGGTACGGGCGCAATTGGTCATCAACGCTACTGGCGGCTGGATCGACCTGACCAACAGGCCATCGGGGCGGCGGCGCAGACGATGATGGGCGGCACCAAGGGCTCGCATCTCATCGTCGACAATGCAGAACTGTTCGACGCGCTCGGCGGCCATATGGTCTATTACGAGAACGAGGACGGGCGCATCTGCATCCTGTTTCCCTATCTCGGCAAGGTGCTGATCGGCTCGACCGACATCCGGGTCGACGATCCGGACAAGGTGCGTTGCGAGGAGGACGAGCAGCGCTACATCCTGCAGTCGCTCGCCTTTGTATTCCCCTCGATCAAAGTAGCTGAAAACCAGATCGTGTTCCGCTTCGCCGGCGTGCGACCCTTGCCCGCCAGCGAGGACAGTTTTACCAGCCGCATACCGCGCGATCATTTTTGCGAGTTCGTAGAAGCGAGCGGGCACCTGCCGGCGACACTGTGCATGGTCGGAGGCAAGTGGACCACCTTCCGTTCGTTTGGAGCGCTGGCCGCCGACATGGCACTGAAGCGGCTCGGCCTCGCGCGCAGCCAGGGCACGCAGGACATGGCCATCGGTGGCGGCCGTGATTTTCCGGCCGACCCGGACGCCTGGTGCGCGTCATTCGCCGCCGAGCATGGCCTGACGGTCGAGCGCGCGCAAACGCTTCTGCAGCGCTATGGCACGTCGGCCAGGGATTTCGTTTCGCACCCGGCGGGCGAACAGATGCTGCCGCAGTCGGACTATTCGGCAAGCGAGATGGGGCGCATCATCGAGCGCGAGCAGGTCGAGTGCCTTGCCGACCTGTTCTTGCGCCGCACCACCATCGCCATTTCAGGCGGTCTCAGCTTCGACCTCGTCAACGCCGTTCTCGACATGCTGGCGGCGCACAAGGACTGGAGCGCCAGCGAGGCTGCCACCGAGCGCTCGACCTTCCTCGCCTTGCTGGCCGACCGGCACGGCATCGACCTCCAGACACATCAAAGGAGCGCCCTATGCGCGTAAACAAGAAAGTCCGTATGAACCGGCTGTTCGGCGGCGGCCGCTGCCTCGACGTCGCCATCGATCATGGCGTCTGCAACGAGCCGAGTTTCCTTGCCGGGCTGGAAGACATGGCCAGCGTGGTCAACCAGCTGGTCAAGGCCGGCCCCGACGCCATCCAGATGAACTACGGCCAGGCCGACCTGCTGCAGGCCGTGCCTGGCAAGGACAAGCCGGCGCTGGTGATGCGCATCGACATGGGCAATCCCTATAACAGGATACGCCACCGGGCGATGTGGGCGGTGCTGCAGAACGAAGCCGAGCCCTTGCTTGGCGCCATCGAGATGGATGCGGCTTGCGTCGTGGTCAATCTGTTCATGCTACCCGACGAGCCGGACCTGTTCCGGCAATGCGTGCAGAACATCGCCCGCGTGCGCGCCGATTGCGAGAAATACGGCCTGCCGCTGATGATCGAGCCGCTGGCCATGCTGCCGGTCACCGAGCATGGCGGCTACATGGTCGACGGCGACGCCGATAAGATCGTCACCTTGACCCGGCTTGCCCGCGAGATGGGTGCCGATATCGTCAAGGCCGACCCGACCACCGATCCCAACGACTTCCACCGCGTTGTCGAGGCGGCGCGCTGCCCGGTGCTGGTGCGCGGCGGCGGCAAGGAGGATCTGCGTGCCGTGTTCGACAAGTCGGCCGCCTTGATGGCACAGGGTGCGCTTGGCATGGTCTATGGCCGCAACATCTACCAGCATGCCAACCCGAGCGCTGTCGTGCGCGGGCTGATGGCAATCATTCACGACGATGCCGATGGCGGCGCAGCCTGGGATCTGTACAACCAGGCATAGGCTGCGGCCTCGGGAGGCGCCAATGGCAAGCTATATCCTCGGTCTCGATGCCGGCAACACCGTCATCAAGGCCATCCTCTTCGACCTGTCGGGCCGCGAACTGGCATTCGCCGCCCGTGACGGCCGCTCGTCCATGCCAAAGCCCGGACATGTCGAACGCGACCTCGACGAACTCTGGCGCAATGCGGTCTCGGTCATTGGTCAATGCATCGCTGAAGCCGGTATCGACGCCGGCGAGATCGTCGCCATCGGCTGCGCCGGCCATGGCAACGGGCTCTACGCGCTCGATCGTGCGGGCGCGCCATTGATCGGCATCCAGTCGCTCGACACACGCGCCGTCGACATCGTTGCCGAATGGGCAGAACAGAATGTCGGCGACCGCACCTACGCACATTGCCTGCAGCGGCCGTGGGCGGCGCAGACGCCGACCCTGCTTGCCTGGCTCAAGCGCTTTTCGCCGGCTTTGTTTGCCAGCATCGGAACTGTGTTCTTGTGCAAGGATTTCGTCGTCAACCGCCTGACAGGTGCGCGCAGCAGCGATACTTCAGATATGTCGGGCTGCGGCCTGCTGCAGATGCAGGACCGCCGCTACGAGCCGGACCTGCTTGCCGCCTATGGGCTCGGCGATTGCATGGACCTACTGCCGCCAGTGCTGGAATCGGCCGACATTGCCGGCCATGTCAGCGCGGAGGTGGCGGCCCTGACGGGACTGCGCGCCGGCACGCCGGTCGTTGCCGGGCTGTTCGATGTCGTCGCCAGCGCGGTCGGTTCGGG
>NZ_RZPB01000215.1:0-8313 GCF_003998535.1 Mesorhizobium sp. M7A.F.Ca.AU.002.02.1.1
CCCGTGAAGGCATCGCCGACCATATCAGGGCGAGCGTCGGCGGCGCCGAAGGCGAGATCGCCGCGGCGCTGATCGTCGGCGTGCGCGCCGGCATTCCCGACGACATCAATGAGGCGATGCGACGTACCGGCATCTACCACATCATCTCCATTTCGGGACTGCATATGGCTCTGGTCGCCGGCACCATCATGGGGTTGCTGCGCGGCGCCTTCGCCTTGTTTCCCGATTTTTCCGCGCGTCGCCCGGTCAAGAAGTATGCCGCTGCCGCCGCACTGTTCTCGATCGCAGCCTACCTCGTCATCTCAGGTATCGTCGTCGCCGCCGAACGCAGCTTCATCATGCTGGCAGTGATGCTGATTGCAGTTCTGTTCGATCGAGCAGCACTCACCATGCGCAATCTGGCGATCTCGGCGATCGCCGTCATCGTGGTGTCGCCGCATGAGGTGGTCGGCCCGAGTTTTCAGATGTCGTTCGCCGCGACCGCGGCTCTGGTCGGCGCCTATGCCGGCTGGGCGGATCACCGCGCGGGAAAAGCAAGAACGCCGCCGCCGAAGCGATCCTTGCCCGGGTTCCTGACACGAAAATTCCTGCTGGCGGCAATCGGTCTGGCCATGACCTCGATCATCGCCGGCAGCGCCACGACGCTGTTTGCCATCTGGCATTTTCAGCGTGTGTCGCCGCTCAGCCTGTTCGCCAATCTCGCGGTTATGCCGATCGTCACCGTCGTCATGTTCCTGGCCGTCGCCAGCGCGCTGCTGATGCCTTTCGGATTGGATTGGCCAGGTCTCTACCTGATGGGCAAGGGCCTGACGATGATGATCGCCATATCGGGCTGGATCTCCGAGCGTTCGCCTGTCGATGGGGTCGGGCTGATTTCGCAACAGTCGGTCCTGCTGGTGGCCATTGCCCTGGTCATCGCGACGATGGCGACGACATGGCTGCGGCTCGCGGCTCTGCCATTCGCGTTGGCAGGCTTGCTGACCGTCTCGGATACGCGCACGCCCGATGTGCTGATCTCGGAAGACGCCCGGCTGGTGGCGTTGCCGATCGGTGGCGGTGAGCTTGCCGTCAGCCGGCAACGGCCGAACGAATTCACCGTCGACAACTGGAAACGCGCGCTGACATCGGAAACCATCGTCGTTCCGGAAGTGTTCGACAACAGCGATGGGCAATTCGACGTCGCGGATGCCGTTGAGCTACCGCCGGGATCGCCGTTCTATTGCTCCTCAGGCGTTTGCGTGGCCAGGCACATGTCCGGTGCGATCATTGCCTATGTCGAGGACCGCAAGGACACCTGGAAAGCCTGCGGCTTCGCCGAACTGATCGTCGTCAACGACGCCACCGCCTATGACGCCTGTCACAACCCGCTGGTTCTCGTCATCACCAAGCGGCAACTGGCTCGCAAAGGCAGTGCCGCGGTCTTCTTCGATCGCCAATCGGCGACCACGCCGGCGACGATCAGCTTCGCGGTGGACAGCCCATATCGGCCCTGGCACACGCAACGCAGATACTCTCGCGAGGCGAGGGGGCTGGCACCCTTCAAGAAACCCGAGAAGCCAGTGGTCAACCCACAGCCGTCTCAGTAGCGACGGATCAGGCCGACGAGCTTGCCTTGCACCTTGACCCTGTCCGGCCCGAAAATCCGTGTCTCATAGGCTGGATTGGCGGCTTCGAGGGCAATCGAGGCGCCCTTGCGGCGGAACCGCTTCAGCGTCGCTTCCTCTTCATCGACCAGCGCCACGATGATCTCGCCGGGGCTGGCCGTGTCGGCGTTACGGATGATAACGGTGTCGCCGTCGAAGATGCCGGCCTCGATCATCGAATCGCCCTTGACCTCCAGCGCATAGTGCGCGCCGCCCATGATCATGTCCGGCGGCACCGAAATCGAATGCGTCTGATGCTGGATGGCATCGATCGGCACGCCGGCGGCGATGCGACCCATGACCGGGATCGAAACGGCAGAGACCGCATCGTCGTCATTGCCGGGCGAAGGCATCCGCGAAGGCGCCGGCTTGATCTGCCGGCCAAGAGCACCACCCTGACCAAGACTGCCCTGGATGACGCTTGGCGAAAACTTCTTTGCCGCATTGAGGCCTGGCGCGATGGAGTCCGGCAGCCGCAGCACTTCCAGCGCGCGGGCCCGATTGGGCAGCCGGCGGATAAAGCCGCGCTCCTCAAGGGCCGTGATCAGCCGATGAATCCCGGATTTGGAGGCAAGGTCGAGCGCCTCCTTCATCTCGTCGAAGGATGGCGGAATGCCGCTCTCCTTCAGGCGTTCATGGATGAACATCAGCAGTTCATGTTGCTTGCGTGTCAGCATGGCGGCCCCCAGGTTCCCTGAAACCAGAATCGAAAAACAAACCCAGAACAAACACTATCTGTTCCAGTTGTGTTCTGCAACCGTTTAAAGTTTAATGAATTTGTTAAGGCTGCTGAAATTATTTGGCGCTTGCCAGCGGGTTACGATCGACGGGCGCCACCTTCGGCAATGCGCCTGCTCACATTGAAATTGTTATGGTTAATGACCTGTGGCTTATCCCCTACCAAAGCTTGGCATTATCTGTCGATCGACCTCGACAAGGGGCGATTGCAACCTTCGGGACGTTCGTTGGCCGTGAACGAAACGGAGCCAAAACGCCAACGTCAGTTGGGCATTTTGGCTGGAAATTCAGCTCTCCGTCATTTGCCAGGCAGTGAGGGCAGCGACGGCGGATCGCCGGGATCGGTGCGTCAGGTAACGGCTTCCTTGACGGCGAAACGCTGGTCCTTCCATGCTCCCGTGCGCAGAATGTCTTCCAGAACCTCAACCGCCAGCCACACATCCTTGTAGCTGACATAGAGCGGCGTGAAGCCGAAACGGATGGTCGACGGTGCGCGGAAGTCACCGATCACCCCGCGCTCGATCAGCGCCCGCATGATTTGATAGCCGTGGTCGTGAAGGAACGACACCTGGCTGCCGCGCCTGGTCGCGTCGCGGGTGGTCTCCAGCGTGAGACCGTAGGCGCCGCACTTGGCTTCGACGAGCTGGATGAACAGTTCTGTCTGCGCGACGCTCTTCTTTCGCAATGCCGCCATGTCGACGTCGCTCCAGATGGCAAGCGCGCCTTTGAGCGCCCGCATCGACAGGACCGGTTGCGTACCGCACAGAAAACGGCGGATGCCGGTGCCGGCAACATAACCCCGTTCGAAGGCAAAGGGCCGCGCATGGCCCCACCAGCCGCTGAGCGGCTGGCTGATATCGCCGTGGTGGCGCTGCGCGGCATAGATGAAGGCCGGCGCGCCCGGACCGCCGTTGAGGTACTTGTACGTGCAGCCGACAGCGAAATCGGCATTTGCCTGATCGAGCTCGACGGGCAGGGCGCCGGCGGTGTGGCAGAGATCCCAGACGATCAGCGCTCCGGCCGTATGAGCCCTGCGCGTCAGCGCCGCCATGTCGCGCAGTTCACCCGATTTGTAATTGACGTGGTTGACCAGCACCACCGCGACGTTTTCGTCGATCAGATCTTCGATGGTCGGCGCGTCGACGCCCGCGAGGCGCAGCAGGACGCCATCCCGGGTCGAGGCCACGCCTTCGGCGATGTACAGGTCGGTGGGAAAACTGTCACCTTCGGCGACGATGGCTGACCGGCCGGGCCGCATCTCCATCGCTGCGTGCAGCACCTTGTAGATGTTGGTCGATGTCGTGTCGCAGACAACGGTCTGGCCGGCCGCGGCTCCTATCAGGCGTCCGAGTTGGTCGCCGAGTTCGATCGGCATCTCGAACCATCCGGCCGTGTTCCAGGCTCGGATAAGATCTCGGGCCCATTCCTGCGTCGCCGCCTGCTGCAGCTCGCCGAAAACGGCATGAGATGCTGCCCCCAGTGAATTGCCGTCGAGATAGATCACCCCCTCCGGCAGAATGAAACGGTCGCGCATGGCCCGCAGCGGATCCGTGGCATCCATCGCTTCGACTGCGGCGAGATCAGGAATTCCACTCATGGTCAGTCCCCGGTTGTTCGCGAAGGGGTTTCCGCCACAGAGCGTCCCTTCGGTGAGCCTGTTCTCATTTCGATGATGTCAGAGCCGGGTGCGGACCGTCCACAGCTCCGGAAACAGCACGACCTCGAGCATTTTCTTCAGATACGAAGCGCCCGACGTGCCGCCGGTGCCGCGCTTCAGACCGATGATGCGCTCCACCGTGGTGACGTGGTTGAAGCGCCAGCGGCGGAAATAATCCTCGAAGTCGACCAGCTTCTCGGCCAGTTCGTAGAACATCCAGTAGCGCTGCGGATCGCGGTAGATAGTCTGCCAGGCGACCAGGACCTCTTCATTCTCGGTTCGCGTCTCACGCCAGTCCGTGCGCCTGGCATCGGCACCGATGTCGAATCCGTTGCGCGCCAAAAGCAGCAGCGCTTCGTCATAGAGCGACGGCTCGGCCAGAATGGCTTCCAGCTTTCCGCTGAGGTCAGGCCGATGCTTGTGAGGGCCGAGCATGGCCAGGTTGCGGTTGCCGGCCATGAACTCGATGGCGCGATACTGCCAGGACTGGAAACCCGAGGACTGGCCGAGCGCGTCGCGAAACTCGGTGTATTCGCTGGGCGTCATCGTCCGCAGCACATCCCAGGCATTGTTCAGCTGCTCGAAGATGCGCGCGACTCGCGACAGCATCTTGAAGCTCGGCTCAAGCCGGTCGGCGCGGATCGAGCGGATCGCGGCGCCAATCTCGTGCAAAGCGAGCTTCATCCACAGTTCCGAGGTCTGGTGCTGGATGATGAACAGCATCTCGTCATGCGCCGACGAGAGCGGTGTCTGCGCCTCCAGCACTTTCTCCAGGTGCAGATAGTCGCTGTACGACATGCGCTCGTTGAACGACATCTGTGCGCCTTCGGACGCCGGATCGTAGGGCTCGCTCAATTGACTTTCTCCGTGCGCAGCCGGAAGCGCTGGATCTTGCCGGTCTGGGTCTTGGGCAAAGCAGCAATGAATTTCACCGATCGCGGGTATTTGTAGGGCGCGATCGTCGCCTTGACATGGTCCTGCAGGCGCTTGGTCGTCAATGCGTCAGGCGCCACGCCCTGCACCAGCACGACATGCGCCTCGACGATCTGGCCGCGCTCGGCGTCCTCGGCGCCGATCACCGCGCATTCGGCGACGTCGGGATGTGACAGAAGTGCGGCCTCGACCTCGGGGCCGGCAATGTTGTAGCCGGCGCTGACGATCATATCGTCGGAGCGCGCGGCGAAATGGAAGAAGCCGTCCTCGTCCTGCGTGAAGGTGTCGCCGGTGATGTTCCAGCCGTCGCGCACGTAGTCCTTCTGCCTGATATCGGCCATGTAGCGGCAGCCGGTCGGGCCGCGCACCGCCAGCCTGCCGGTCGCGCCGCGCGGTACTTCGCGCATCTCGTCGTCGACGATGCGCGCCTCGTAGCCGCCGACCGGCTTGCCGGTCGACGCGGGCTTCATGTCGCCAAAGCGGTTGGAGATGAAGATGTGCAGCATTTCGGTGGCGCCGATGCCGTCGAGGATCGGCTTGCCGGTCTTTTGCGTCCACTCTTCGAAAACCGGAGCGGGCAAGGTTTCGCCGGCTGAAACGGCAACCCGCAGCGAAGACAAATCGGCACCTTCATCCATGGCCTTCAGCATGGCGCGGTAGGCAGTCGGCGCGGTGAAGGAGATCGTGGCTTTGTAGGTCTCGATGATGTGGATCATGTTGGGTGGCGTCGCCTGCTCCAGCAGCGTCGCCGCCGCACCGAAGCGCAGGGGAAAGATAGCGAGCCCGCCAAGGCCGAAAGTGAAAGCCAGCGGCGGCGAGCCGACGAAGATGTCGTCCGGCGTCACCTCCAGGATTTCGCGGGCATAGGCGTCGGCGATGATCAGGAGGTCGCGGTGGAAATGCATCGTCGCCTTCGGCACGCCTGTCGTGCCCGAGGTGAAGCCGAGCAGCGCGACATCGTCGCGGCCGGTGTTGACGGCGGTGAATGTCACCGGCTTGTCGAGAGCGGCACGATCGAGCTCGGCATCATGGTTGGCGGTGCCGTCGAAGCCTATGACCTGTTTGAGGAAGGTGCTGTCCTTGGCGCAGGCGGTCATCTCGTCCATCAGCCTGGTGTCGCAGAGCGCGACGGTGATTTCCGCCTTGTCGACGATCTTGGCCAGTTCGCCGGCGCGCAGCATAGGCATGGTGTTGACGACCACGGCGCCGACCTTGGTGGCAGCCAGCCAGCAGGCGACCATGGCGGGGTTGTTGGCCGAGCGGATCAGCACCCGGTTGCCGGGCTCGACGCCATAATTCTCGACCAGCGCGTGGGCGAGCCTGTTCGTCCAGTCGGACAGTTCCTTGTAGGTGCGGCGGCGGCCATTGCCGATCAGGGCTGTGCGGTCGCCGAGGCCCTTCTCGACCAGCCGGTCGGTCAGTTCGACACCGGCGTTGAGGCGTTCGGGATAGTCGAAGCCGTCGAGCAGTATATCGGGCCATTGCTCCGGCGGCGGCAGGTGATCGCGCGTGAACGTGTCGATATGCGCTGAAGGCCCAAGCATGTCGCCGCTCTCCCGTCTGCTGCCTGGCCAGTGCGCAATGCGCCTTGGCTGGATGTGGTGGATCCTAAGGTCCTGCTCTGAGGAGGCTTCGTGCTGCCCATCACGCCTGCTCGGAGATGCGCGCCGAAAGGGTGAACATCTGCAGGTGAGGGCAGCACAGCAGACCTCCCATTGTCGGCTGTTCGTGCGGGCAGGATCGCACCAGTCGAAATTTGTTTCAAGCCTAAAATGTTTTTGCCCTGGAGCATTGACGCATGGCGTGGCGCTGGCCATTGCTAGCGCAACAGCGATGCCGTTTTGGGGGAGGGCGCAGATGTTCGAACGTCACATCGTCGATTGGGATGATGCCTATGCCAACGGCGCGAACATTGCCGGCAGCGACCGTTGGCCAGCCGCCTGGTCCGAGCCAGCGGCAGCATTCCGCGATGCGCTCTCGGCAGAGAGCCGGGCACGGCTCGACATCGCCTACGGCGACAGGCCGCGCAATCGGCTCGATCTTTTCCTTCCCAAGGCCGCGCCCAAAGGACTGGTGGTGATTATCCATGGTGGTTACTGGCTGGAGACCGACAAGAGCTTGTGGTCGCATCTCGCCAATGGCGCGGTCGGCAGCGGCTTCGCCGTTGCGATGCCCTCCTACACGCTGTGCCCGGACATACGCATCGCAGGCATCGTCCGGGAGGTCGGGGCGGCGATTGGCAAGGCAGCGGCAATGGTTGACGGACCGCTGATGCTGACCGGACATTCGGCCGGCGGCCATCTCGCCACCCGGATGGTGACGACAACCACGCCTCTGGCGCCGGATGTGGCGCGGCGCATACGCCATGTCGTTTCGATTTCAGGTCTACACGATTTGCGTCCGCTCATGCGCACCGGCATGAACAAGGACCTGGCAATCGACGAAGAGGAGGCGCTGGCTGAAAGCCCAGCCCTGCTGCGCCCGATGGATGGCGCCCGCATCACCTGCTGGGCCGGCGGCGGTGAGCGCGCCGAGTTCCTGCGCCAGAATGCGTTGCTTGCCAACATCTGGACCGGCCTTGGCGCCACCACCAGCACCGTGGTCGAGCCCGACCGGCATCACTACGACATTGTCGACGGCCTTGCCGATCCGGCGCATCCGCTGACACAGAGCTTGATCTCGAGCTAGAGCCGAGATCACTTTCTCGTCTGTTATGAACGGCTTGCCTGGAATTCCTCAGCGCAGCATCAAAACGCTGCAAGCCTCGCCCGCGGCTGCTGCAGGGGCAAACGGCGCCCGCACGATCAGCCCGTTGGCGTCGGCCAGCATTCTCAGCATCGAGGAATCCTGAATGCCGAACGGCGTCGCCACCAGCGCGCCGTCATCTTCCCTGACCACGGCTCGGACATAGTCCTGGCGCAAATCATTGGCCGGCATTGCGGTACCCAGTCGCGCTGGGCGAATGTCCTGGCGATGGTTGCGGCCACCGAGCCGCGCCAGCAGCGGCTTCAGGAACAGTTGCGAGCAGACCAGGCTTGCCACCGGGTTGCCGGGCAGGCCGATGCACCTGATATCGCCGAGGCGGCCGAACATCAGCGGCTTGCCGGGGCGCATGGCAATCTTCCAGAAGCCGAGCGTCATGCCTTCGCCGGTCAGCACGTCGTGGATCAGGTCGTGATCGCCGACCGAGGCGCCACCAAGCGTCACGATGACATCCGCACCGGCCGCCACCGCTTTTTGCACCAGTTCGGCGATGGCCTCCTTGCGATCGGCGGCAATGCCGAGATCGAGCGCGCGGGCGCCGACCGAGTGTGCGGTGGCAGCGACGCCATAGGCATTGGA
>NZ_RZPB01000216.1:0-8312 GCF_003998535.1 Mesorhizobium sp. M7A.F.Ca.AU.002.02.1.1
AGACACAGCGTCTCTCGGATGGCGGCAGGCGTGTCACCTCCATATCGGAACTGACCGGCATGGAGGGCAATGTCGTGCAGCTTCAGGAAATCTATCATTTCGTCCGCCGTGAGGTGACGGCCGAGGGCAAGGTCGTCGGAGACTTTCGCGCAACCGGTGTCCGTCCGCGCTTCGCTCCAGAGGCGGCGACGCTTGGCCATCATTTTGCCAAGGACGCCTTCAACCCGCAGGTTGCCCTCTGATGCCGACTGGTCAAGCTCTGCTATACTTCATCTACATGCTGGCGGCAGCCTCGGTCATCCTCGCCGGCGAAGCTCTTTATCTTTCATTTGCCGGCCGCCGCTCTCGGTCTCTAGCAGTCAATCGCCGATTGAAGCGGCTCGCTGGCGACGTCCCGGCCGAACAAACGCTACAGGGATTGCTGCGGGAGCGTGGCCTCACTGACTCCGGCGACTTTCTTTTTGGAATGGTGTGGCTGAACAGACTCTATACTCAATCCGGCATCACCGGAAATCCCCTGACGTTCGCCGCGACAT
Organism: Mesorhizobium sp. M7A.F.Ca.AU.002.02.1.1; assembly: GCF_003998535.1. Lineage (NCBI taxonomy): Bacteria > Pseudomonadati > Pseudomonadota > Alphaproteobacteria > Hyphomicrobiales > Phyllobacteriaceae > Mesorhizobium > Mesorhizobium sp. M7A.F.Ca.AU.002.02.1.1. The sequence goes on from NZ_RZPB01000216.1 coordinate 537, forward strand.
TCCTGCTCGTCGGACTAGCGATGGCGTTGCTCCTGGTACTCTTCAATTTTTCCGCTTTGGCGTCGCTTCTTATCTTTCTGGTCGTAGGGCTTGTCCTGCCGCTTCTCGTCCTCCGGCGCGCCCGCAACAAGCGAATCCAGAAGTTTGCCAAACAGCTGCCGGACGCGCTCGACATGATCGTTCGTTCGCTGCGCGCCGGACACCCGGCTTCGGTCGCCATCGGTCTGGTCGCGCGCGAAATGCCGGATCCGCTCGGCACCGAGTTCGGCATCGTCTCCGATGAGATCACTTTCGGTCTCAGCATCGAGCAGGCTGTGCGAAAGCTTTCGCAGCGTGTCGGCTTCGAGGGTCTTCAGTTGCTGTCGGTATCCCTGTCGATCCAGGCCAAGACCGGCGGTAATTTGACCGAAATCTTGTCCAACCTATCCTCGGTACTGCGAGAAAGGCAAAAGCTTCGAATGAAAATTCGGGCGCTTTCCGCTGAAGGGCGCGTATCGGCCTGGATTATATCACTGTTTCCGCTCGTCATGTTCTTGATCCTTCAACTTCTTGCTCCCTCCTATTATGGAGGCGTGTGGCACGATCAGCTCATTTTCCCAGTCTTCACCGTATTCGGGGTGTGGGCTTTGTTGGGGGATTTCATCATGTATCGAATGGTTAATTTTGATTTCTAACAGGGGCGACGAATAAAATTGTTTTCGAATATTCAGGATCTGGGTTTCTTGGTATCTATCGTCGTGTTTGCGGCGGCGGCATCTTTTTTCCTGTTCGGTGCGCTCGTCTTCCTGCCGGCTCTGCAAACACGAAAGCTCGTCGCGCAGAGCCTGATGGGCGAAGGAATTACAGACCGCCGGTCAATGCTTGGACAGGACGTGCTTGCCAAGCTTGCGGCACAACGGCCAGTCGACGCCTACTTCAAGTCGATCGAAAAGGAGCGCGATGAGCCGAATGCTTTGGAGGCGAAGCTCTTTCGTGCCGGCTTTTACAAATCAAGTGCACCGCTGGTTTACACCCTGTCCCGTCTGGTTGCAGTCTGCATTGGGTTTTTGGCCATCTATGCCCTGCTGTCGCGGGTCCTTCCACCACAGCTGCCTGGTTTCATAACCTTTGCCGGCTCTGCTTTGTTCGGCCTGGCCTGCATGGTGATTCCGAGCATCATGCTCGATCGCTTCGAGAATGGTCAGAAACGAATCTATCGCCGTGCCTTTCCCGACTTCATGGACATGATGATCACATGCGCCGATGCAGGCATGAGCCTTGAGGCGGCGGTCGAACGTGTGAGTCACGAAATGGCTGCCACCCACAAGTGGCTGGGGATCCAACTGTCTATCATGAATTTGCAACTGCGCGCCGGCAAGCCGTTGCGGGAGGCGTTACGGGAACTCGCCGATCGCATAGGCCTTGAGGAGGCGCGGGCACTAGCGGTGCTGTTCCGGCAATCGGAAGAACTCGGCACCAGCCTCACCGATGCCTTGCGTGTTTATAGCGCCGAAATGCGCAGTCAGAGAATTCTGAGTGCCGAGGAGCGCGCCAATTCACTCCCGGTCAAGATGATGATTCCGTTGGGTCTCTGTATATTCCCAGTCGTGATGGTGGTGATCATGTTGCCGGTCATCATTCGCATGAGAGGCGTTTTCTTCTAGTTTAGTATATCATTTGGCCCTAATGTGAGTCGGGGGCCCAGGGGACGGACGTATGAAGAGGGTTATCGCGGCCGCGGCCTGTCTGCTCATGGCGGTGCTTGCCGGTTGCCAGACGGCGGACACAACCGACGGTGTCGTGCGCACCAACGAGCCGTCGAAGGGCGACGTGACGTCTTTTGGCGATGCTTTCGACGGACTGAAAACGGTCGGCGACGTCGAATACTATGCCTCGGACCAGGCGGTCGCGGAAGCCAAGAACCAGTTCCGCGCCGAGAATTACGGCAATGCCGGCGCACTGTTCTTCAAGGCGACGCAACTGGCACCCAATGATGGTAACGCCTGGATGGGGCTGGCCGCCTGCACCGACCGGATCCACCGCTTCGACCTGTCCGACCGGGCCTATGCCAGGGCCTTCAAGCTGGGCGGCGCGACGCCCGAATATTACAACAATGTCGGCTATTCCTACCTGCTGCGCGGCAAGTTACAGGATGCCCGCTCGAACTTCCTCAAGGCTTACGAGCTGGCGCCCAACGACCCGACCGTCGCCAACAATCTGAAGCTTTTGTCGTCAAGCGTGCAGAACGTCGAGCGCTAGCATGTTGCTTGCCGAAGCGCTGCTGCTGAAGGTGCTCGCAATCCCTCTGCTGGCCAGGATTGCCTGGCTCGATTTCACCACCCAGAAAATTTCCAATCGCGACGTGCTGCTGCTGCTCTGTCTGGGCGCCGGGGGCCTGCTGTTGCTGTCGCTCCAATCCGGGTCGTGGTGGGACATGGGACTGAGCACCAGTGCAGGGCTTCTGTTGTTCGTCGCGCTCTTGCCCTTCTGGGCCTTGCGCAAGATCGGCGCCGGCGATGTCAAGCTGATAGCAGTCGTGCCCTTCCTGATCAGCGGCAGCGGTCTCGCGGTGTTTTCGGTGCTGCTCCTGGTTTTCGCCTTGGCCACTGCCGCGATCGTGAAAAACCCATTCCTGCTGCCGGCGGGCGCTTTTCGGCTCATCGTCCAGCATCTGGACCGCAAGGGGGTGGTGCCGTTCGGCGTGCCGACCTCGCTGGCCGCGATCTGTACGCTGGCGTTCCTGATCTACAAGAGCTTGATCCTGGCGAGCAGTTCTGGGATCCTCAATCAGCTCAACTGACCTCGACAGTTCGCGCGGCTGAACGCGCTGCGATCGACACTTCCCCGAAGCCTTCGCCGGCGCGTTGGCTGACGGAACAAACGAAAACCCGCCTGTGCGGCGGGTCACTGGCGCAAATCAGCACCATGGACAAAAATGTACCATAGCTGAGTGCAGGGAGTCAAGAAAAAATTCCTATCAGGTTGATGGCTAGATAAACAATCACAGGGAGAAGGCAGCATGGCACTTCACCTTTCGGCGGATGCTCCGGTCTCGGTCGCGGCGCCTCCACAGAAATATCTATTTGGTCCGTTCATCGATTTTTTCATGCTCGGCGGGAGCGCGTTCCTGATCCTGCCGATCCTGTTCTTTGTGCCTCTTAGATACGAGGGCGTTGTGGCGGCGGTAATGCTCTTGCTCGCCAATCTGATAAACCATCCACATTTTGCCCACTCGTATCAGATTTTCTATCGCGATTTCGGGCGCAAGGTGCGCGGCGACGGATATGACAGGAATCTCCAGATCCGCTACATCATCGCGGGCATTGCCGTCCCAATGATCATGGTCGCTTTCTTCGCCTATGGCTCCGTAACCGGCAACGCCCGCCTGCTGGGATATGCCACCAACGCGATGGGCTTTTTCGTCGGCTGGCACTACGTCAAGCAAGGCTATGGCATGCTGATGGTGGACGCGGTGCTGAAGCGCAAATTCTTCAGCGACCAGGACAAGAAAGCGCTGCTGTTCAACGGATATGCCGTGTGGCTGTTCGCCTGGCTCCAGACAAACGTGGTGATCACCGAAAGGCAGTACTGGGGCCTGGACTACTACACATTCGCTGTCCCGCCCTGGCTCCTCAACATCGCGCTCGCGGTCGCCGCTGCCTCCTCGGCGGCCACCGCCGTGATGTTCGTCAATCGCTGGCGCAAACATGGCGGCGCGCTGCCGTATAACGGCGTCGTCGCTTACGTCGTGTCGCTCTATGCCTGGATTCTGTTCGTGGCCCTAAATCCGCTTTGGCTGCTCGTGGTGCCGGCGCTCCATTCGTTGCAGTATCTGGCGGTGGTCTGGCGTTACCAGACCAATGTCGAGCGCGACCGCGCGGATGCCGTCAAGGATCCGGAATTCAGGGTGCTGTCCATTCTTGGGCCGATGTACAGGCTGCGGGTGCTGATATTCATCGTCGCCGGCACAATTCTCGGTGCTCTCGGTTTCTGGCTCGTGCCGATGGCGCTAAGTGCCCTGGTTCCCTACGACAAACAGGTGCTCGGCTCGTCGCTTTTCCTCTTCATCGCGTGGATATTCATCAACGTGCACCATTACTTCCTGGACAATGTGATGTGGCGTCGCGGCAACCCGGAAGTCTCGAAATATCTGTTCCGCTAACCCTCAGTCCGTTGGATGTTCAGTCCCGCAGGAGATCGAACATCAGCTTGAAGAAGCGGTCCGCGTCGACCTCATGGGCGATGCGGGCATTGTCCTTTTCACCGCGCTCGCCCCAGTAGTCGGCGATGGTCGCGCCGAAGGCGTAGGTGCCGGACAGGTCGACGCCGATATGGGCAGGGCGAGTGCGCACCAAGGTCGGGTCGATGGCCAGCGCCAGCGCCAGCGGATCGTGCATGGCGCCGCCGACGCCCATCGAGTTGCGGTGCAGCTTCTCGTAGAACAGCAGCCAGTCGTTGACGAGCCGGCCGAGCGGCGTGTCGATGGTGGCGAGTTCGGCATATTGCGGCGCCTCGATCAGCACCTGCATGGTGACGTCGAGGCCGACCATCAGGATCGGCACGCCGCTGTCCAGCACGATCTTCAGCGCTTCGGGATCGCAGAACGCGTTGAATTCGGTCGGCGTGATGATCTCGCTCTTGCGGTAGAACACGCCGCCCATCCAGATCAGTTCCTTGATCTTGGGCAGCACGTCGCGATGCTTGAGGATCATCAGGCCGATATTGCTGAGCGGGCCGGTGGCAACGACCAGGATCGGTTCGGGCGCGGCGCGCAGCCTGTCGGCCAGGAAATCGACGGCATGCTGGTCAACCGGCTTGATCGTCGCCTGCGGCAGGTAGGGCGAGCCCTCGAGCCCGCTCGGGCCATCGGCGGTGCCGAGCACCAGCGGGCGCGCCAGCGGGCGGTGACAGCCCTGCGCGACAGGCACGTCGCCGGCGCCGATATACTCCAGGATGCGCAAGGCATTGGCGGTCGTCTTCTCGACTTCCGCATTGCCGCAGGTCGTGGTGACGCCGATGAGTTCGATGGCCGGCGAGCGATGCGCCATGACCAGCGCGATGGCGTCGTCGTGGCCGGGGTCGCAGTCGAACAGGATAGGAGTTGGCTTGGTCATCATGTCGTCTTTCACGCCGCCCGCTCGTAGCGCGCTATGGTTTTCTTGAAGCCGTCGAGGAAACGCCGGCCGTCCAGGCCGGTGCAGATGCGGGTGGTCTTGGGCCCGCCGCCGGGCAGCAATTGCCGGCCGCGATAGGCGACGGTCTGGCCGCGCGCCAGCCTGCCGTCGAGCACGACGTCGGCGAACAGCGGCTCGGTCATCGTCGCCAGGCCGGGATCGAAAGCCAGCGCCACGGTGATCACGTCATCCATCGGGAACCCGACGAGGTCGAAGAATTCGCGCCAGATGTCGATGTAGATCGGGAAGCTGTCGGCGATCATCTCAAGGACGGGATTGTCCTTGGCGACGGCCTGCATGTCGGCGATGTCGTCGCGCGTCAGCATCGAGTCGGCGACGCGGTTGTCCTCGCAGATGTCGAGGGGGACGAGGATCTTCTCGACATCGGCGTTGAGCACGATGCGCGAAGCCTCCGGATCGGCCCAGATGTTGTATTCCGACAGGGGTGTGATGTTGCCCGGCGTCTGGAAATTGCCACCGAGCACGATCAGCCGCTTGAGTGCACCGGTCAATCGCGGCTCCTGCAACAGCGCCATCGCCGCGTTGGTCAGCGGGCCGGTCGTCACCAGCGTGATCTCGCCCGGATTGGCCATGACCGTCTCGATGATGAAATCGACCGCATGTCCCGACGTGGCCTGCCGCACCGGCGTCGGCGCCGGCGGGTTGAACTTCTTCAGGCGATCGCCGAAGCGGGCGACAAGCCGTTTTTCGAAATGCACCGGCGCCTCCATGTCGGCCTTGGCGTTGCCGACGATCGGCCGCCACGCGCCGGCGTGAACCGGGATATCGTCACGCCCGGCGAGCGTCAGCGTGTTGAGGACGACGTTGGTGACCTGTTCGATCGGGCCGGCCGCACCGGTCACGGTGGTCACGCCCTCGAGCCGGAGTTTGGGATTGACCGCTGCAAACAGCACGGCGAGAATATCGTCGCCGGCTGAATCCACGTCGAGGATTATGCGTTCCATAAAGGCTTCCTTCACTGGGGATTTTTGCCGCCGGGTTCGGTGTTCCTGTCTACCGACAGCAGTTTCCGCATCGATTCCAGCGTCTCCGCGATGATCCTTGGACGCGCCCGGTAGGACAGCGCGAACAATGCGATCAGCGCAACGACATAGGGGACGGTGAGAACCAGGTAGGACGGATAGCCAAACGTCTGCAGGCGCAACGAAAAGGCATCGGCGAAGCCGAACAGCAGGCAGCCGGCCAGCACCTTCAGCGGATCGCCGTTGGAAAAGATCAGGATCGCCACCGCCATGAAACCACGGCCCGACGACATGTTTTCGGTGAACATGGTGATGTAGCCGAGGGACAGATGCGCGCCGGCGAGGCCCGCCAGCAATCCGCACAGCAGGGATGCGATGTAGCGGACGCGGGTGATCGAGATGCCAAGCGCCTCGGCGGCTTCCGGCTTTTCGCCGACGACGCGGATATAGAGGCCGAGCCGCGTCCTGTTGTAGCAGACGACCAGCAGCGGCACGGCGATGAAGGCGGCATAGACGAGCGGCGTGAAGCCGGAGATCAGCGGCGCCCAGGAGCCGAGAAGGTCGCGGGCGCCGGGCAGCTGGACTTTCGGCAGGCCGACGATGCCATGACCGACGATCGAACCGCGCGTGCCGAAGATCGCTTTCATCAGCGAGATCGTCATGCCGCCGGCCAGGATGTTGAGCGCCAGCCCGACGACAACTTCATTGGCCTTGAAGCTCACCACCAGGACAGCAAAAACCAGGGCGAAGACGAGCGCCGCCGCAACGCCGCAGGCGACGCCCGCCAGTGCGGAACCGGTCCAGATCGAACCAAGGACGGCGAAGAAGGCGCCGACCAGCATCTGCCCCTCGAGGCCGATGTTGAAGATGCCGGCCTTGGTGGTGAACGAGCCGCCAAGCGCGACCAGAAGGATGGGCGCGGTGGTGCGAAGCGTCGCCGCGATCAGCGCGACGTTGATGAGCTTGTCTAGAATTTCCATCGCCGCTCCCCTGCCTGGCTGTCGCCGCGCTTTCTCACCAGCACCTGGGCCGACACGCTGAGGATGATCAGCGCCTGGATCACGGTGATGATTTCGCGCGACGCGCTGGTATCGACCTCAAGCAGCAGCGATCCGTTGCGCAGGGCGCCGAAGAACAGTGCGGTGAAGATGGTGGCGACCGGCGAGCCATTGGCGAGCAGGGCGGCGATCAGCCCGTCGAAGCCGAAACCGGGAGCAAATCCTTCCATGAAGCGGTGGTGGACGCCGAGCGTCTCGACGCCGCCGGCCAGCCCGCCGACGGCCCCCGAAAGCAGCAGGACCAGGAAGCCCTGCCGTTTCACGTTGACGCCGCCATATTCGGCGAATTTCGGCGCCGAGCCGACCATCGTGACGCCGTAACCCCATCTGGTGTAGCGGAAGACAAGGGCCGCGCCGACCGCCAGCACCAGGCCAATGACCAGGCCCCAGTTCAACCGCGAAAAAGTGAAGATCTCCGGCAGATAGGATGTCGCCAGGATCGGCGGCGTCTCCGACCAGCCGCCCGGCCGCTTGAACAGGAAGATGGTGAAATAGGATGTGAGCAGCACCGCCACGTAGTTCGACAGGATCGTCGAGACGACCTCGTTGGTGTTGTAGCGGGCGCGGAAATAGGCGGGGATG
>NZ_RZPB01000217.1:0-8286 GCF_003998535.1 Mesorhizobium sp. M7A.F.Ca.AU.002.02.1.1
GGCGCGAATGGATGGGGTTCCGCCCCTCGCTGCCGGATTCAGTGCCCGTCATCGGCGGCGCGCCGGGAAAGCGGTCGGTGGTCTATGCCTTCGGCCATGGCCATCTCGGCCTGACCCAGGCGGCGGCCACCGGACGGTTGATCAGGGATCTTGTCCTGGGGCAGACTCCGCCGATCGATCTGGCCCCCTTCAGTCCGCAACGATTTTGATTTTTTCGGGTTTTTGATTTTCGAGGAGCGTCATGGCCAAGAAATCCTTCTTCTGCATAGACGGCCACACCTGCGGCAATCCTGTGCGGCTGGTCGCCGGCGGCGGCCCGCTGTTGCAGGGCGCGACGATGATGGAGCGGCGTGCGCATTTTCTGGCCGAATATGACTGGATCCGCACCGGGTTGATGTTCGAGCCGCGCGGCCACGACGTGATGTCCGGTTCGATTCTCTATCCGCCGACGCGCGAGGATTGCGACATCGCCATCCTGTTCATCGAAACCTCCGGCTGCCTGCCGATGTGCGGCCATGGCACGATCGGTACGGTGACGATGGCCATCGAGCACGGACTGATCAAACCAAAGACGCCGGGCGTGCTCAGGCTCGACACGCCGGCCGGGCTGGTCGTCGCCGAATACAAGCAGGTCGGCGACTATGTCGAGGAGGTGCGCATCACCAATGTGCCATCCTTCCTCCATGCCGAGGGGCTGACGGTCGAATGCCCTGGGCTCGGTGAAATCACCGTCGACGTCGCCTATGGCGGCAACTTCTACGCCATCGTCGAACCGCAGGAGAACTATCGCGACATGGCCGATCATTCGGCGGGCGACTTCATCGCCTGGAGCCCGGTGGTGCGGCAGCGGCTCAACGAGAAATATTCCTTCGTGCATCCGGAAAATCCTGGCATCAACCGGCTGTCGCACATGCTGTGGACCGGTGCGCCGACGGTGGATGGGGCGGATGCCCGCAATGCCGTGTTCTACGGCGACAAGGCGATCGACCGCTCGCCCTGCGGCACCGGCACCTCGGCGCGCATGGCGCAGCTTCATGCCAAGGGCAAACTCAAGGCCGGAGACAGCTTCGTGCATGAATCGATCATCGGTTCGCTGTTCAAGGGCAAGGTCGAAAAGGATGTCAGCGTGGCCGGCAAGCCGGCCATCATTCCCTCGATCGGCGGCTGGGCGCGCATGACCGGACTGAACACCATCTTCATCGACGACCGCGACCCGTTCGCGCACGGGTTTGTTGTCAAGTGATGGGAATCCTGACCTTGCGGAAAGCAACGACCTGAAAAATGGATCGTGCCAAAAACGCAAGGATTCCTTTCATCACCTAATTTTGACGGCGATTTCTTCGAAACGGGGCGCATGATGCGGTCGAATCGTCAAAGACATTGCGTTATGCCAATGGTAGGGTCCGCGATAGTCCAGGGGTCGGATGATGGAAAACGGGCAATCGGGCGGCGTGCTTCGAAAACACGCATGACGATTGAAAAATGACGTTGCAATCCGGGCTCGAAACTTTACGACTAGGGGAAATACGAAAAGGAATGCGTCTGCATGGGCGACATTCCAGGGGAGCCATGTACACATGCAGTACTTTGTCCAGCAGCTTATCAACGGGCTGACGCTGGGATCGATCTATGGGCTGATCGCGATCGGCTACACGATGGTCTACGGCATCATCGGTATGATCAATTTCGCCCATGGCGACATCTTCATGGTGGGTGCCTTCACGGCACTGATCGTCTTCCTCGCCCTTGGCGCGCTGTTCTATTCCGTGCCGGTTGTGCTGGCGCTGCTGATCATGATGATCGTGGCGATGCTGCTCACCAGCCTCTACAACTGGACGATCGAAAAGGTGGCCTACCGGCCGCTGCGCGGTTCGTTCCGACTGGCCCCGCTGATCACTGCCATCGGCATGTCGATCGCGCTGTCGAACTTCGTCCAGGTGACGCAGGGTCCCCGCAACAAGCCGATCCCGCCGATGGTCAGCCAGGTTTACAACATCAACGGCATCAGCGTGTCGCTGAAGCAGATCATCATCGTCGTCGTCACGGCGCTGCTGCTGGCGCTGTTCTGGTATCTGGTCAACAAGACCTCGCTTGGACGAGCGCAACGGGCCTGTGAGCAGGACCGCAAGATGGCGGCGCTGCTCGGCATCGATGTCGACCGTACCATCTCGATCACCTTCATCATGGGTGCGGCCCTTGCCGCGGTCGCCGGCACTTTGTTCCTGATGTATTACGGCGTCATTGCCTTCTCGGATGGTTTCACGCCGGGCGTGAAAGCCTTCACGGCGGCGGTGCTGGGCGGCATCGGTTCGCTGCCGGGCGCGGTGGTCGGCGGGTTGATGATCGGCTTCATCGAGAGCATGTGGTCGGCCTATTTCTCGATCGACTACAAGGATGTCGCGGCGTTCTCGATCCTGGCCATCGTGCTGATCTTCCTGCCTTCCGGCATATTGGGCCGGCCAGAAGTCGAAAAGGTCTGAGACTATGGCCGTCACCGTATCTCCGGAGCGCGACACCGTCGCCACCCCCATGCAGCGCGCATTGCGTGAGGCGCTCTATGCCGCTGCCATATCGTTTGGCCTGTTCGTGCTGTTCATCGGCCTGAAGACCGGCCAGAACATTTCCAATGAACTGGTCCTGACGACACGCTGGGGCCTGCTTGCCGCCGTGGTTATCGCCACGGCTGTCGGGCGCTTCCTCTATGTCGCCTATGGACAGCCCTTCCTGGCCAACCAGAAGATCACCGACGTCGCCACCGGCCTGCTGCCGGCCAGCGTGGCGTCACGCTTCTTCCAGTTGCCGGCCTTCATCGTGGCCTTGGTCGCGGCGGTGGTGTTGTTTGCGGTCAACAGCTCTCTCGTCGGATGGGTGGGAGCGGAGCCGGCGGGCTATCTGCAGTTCCTGCGCGCCTTGTCGGTCATCTATGTGCTGGCCTGCGTGATCTATTATTTCCGCGGCTTCATTCATGCCAACTTCACCAAACTCGGCATTGCCGCGCTGATCCTCTATCCGATCCTGGTGGTGGCGATCCTGTCGCTGATGTCCTGGTCGTTCGTCGGCGGACTGCAAGGCTCGCTGAAATGGGTCGACAATTTCGGCATCCAGATCCTGATCTATGTGATGCTGGCCTGGGGCCTGAACATCGTCGTTGGCCTCGCCGGCCTGCTCGACCTCGGTTATGTCGCCTTCTACGCGGTCGGCGCCTATGCCTATGCGCTGCTCGGCACGCAGTACGGCCTGTCGTTCTGGATCCTTTTGCCGGCCGCCGGCGCCATGGCCGCCTTCTGGGGCGTGCTGCTCGGTTTCCCGGTGCTGCGCCTGCGCGGCGATTACCTGGCGATCGTCACCTTGGCTTTCGGTGAGATCATCCGCCTGGTGCTGATCAACTGGCGGGAAGTCACCAACGGTTCAGCCGGTATTTCCGGCATCCCGAAGGTCACCTTCTTCGGCCTGATGACCTTCAACGTGTCGGACCCCAATTACGTCGCCAAGGTGCTGCATCTGGCGACATCGAGCGCCTACTACAAGATCTTCCTCTATTACCTGATCCTGGCGCTGGCGCTGCTGACAGCCTTCGTCACCATCCGGCTGCGGCGCATGCCGGTCGGCCGTGCCTGGGAAGCGTTGCGCGAGGACGAGATCGCCTGCCGCTCGCTCGGCATCAACACCACCACCACGAAGCTTACGGCCTTTGCCACGGGTGCGATGTTCGGCGGCTTCGCCGGCGCATTCTTCGCCGCACGGCAGGGCTTCGTCAGCCCGGAATCCTTCGTCTTCCTGGAATCGGCCATCATCCTGGCCATCGTGGTTCTCGGTGGCATGGGCTCGCTGGTCGGCATAGCGGTCGCCGCAATGGTGATGATCGGCGGCACCGAGGCGTTGCGCGAACTCGACTTCCTCAAGCAGGTCTTCGGACCGGACTTCACACCGGAACTCTACCGCATGCTGCTGTTCGGCATGGCCATGGTCATCGTCATGCTGTGGAAGCCGCGCGGCTTCGTCGGCAGTCGTGAACCAACCGCCTTCCTGAAGGAGCGAAAGGCCGTCTCAAGCTCCTTCACCAAGGAAGGACACGGCTGATGAATGCGAACCCTGTTCAGAAAGCCGCTTCGGGCATGAACGACGCTATCCTTCAGGTCGATCATCTGTCGATGAAGTTCGGTGGCCTGGTGGCCATCGGGGATCTGTCTTTCGCCGCCAAGCGCGGCGAGATCACCGCGCTGATCGGCCCCAACGGCGCCGGCAAGACCACGGTGTTCAATTGCATCACCGGCTTCTACAAGCCCTCGGAAGGCATGATCACGCTCAACCGGAACGATGGTTCGACCTTCCTGCTCGAGCGGCTGCCCAACCATGAAATCCCGGCGCGCGCCAAGGTGGCGCGCACCTTCCAGAACATCCGCCTGTTCTCCGGCATGACCCTGCTGGAGAACCTGCTGGTCGCCCAGCACAACAAACTGATGAAGGCATCGGGCTACACGGTGCTTGGCCTGTTCGGCTTCAGCGGCTATCGCAAGGCCTCGGCCGAATCGGTGGAGCTCGCCAAGCATTGGCTGGAAAAGGCCGATCTTGTCGACCGTGCCGACGACCCGGCCGGCGACCTGCCCTATGGCGCGCAGCGCCGTCTCGAGATCGCTCGCGCCATGTGCACGGGACCCGAGCTTCTGTGCCTCGACGAGCCGGCGGCCGGCCTCAATCCGAAGGAATCGGCGGCGCTCAACGAGCTGCTGATCGACATCAAGAACACATCCGGCGCCTCGATCCTGTTGATCGAGCACGACATGTCGGTGGTCATGCAGATCTCCGACCATGTCGTGGTGCTGGAGTATGGCCGCAAGATCTCCGACGGCAGTCCGCAGTCGGTGCGCACCGATCCGCGCGTCATCGCCGCCTATCTCGGCGTCGACGACGAGGAAGTCGAAGCGGTCCTTACCGAAGTCGGCGACGAAGATGTCATCGAACAGCTCGATACGGGGCCGGATGCCGCGCACGGTCCGGGAACATCGTCGTCCTATCTCGCCGGGCCGGTGACCGACACGGTCGGCCATAGTTCGGGCGAGCGGGTTACGGTGGCCAAGGGAGCGTCAAAGGCCGGTCAGGTCGACGCCAGGTCGCTCGCCGCGGCAAACAAGGCAGCCTCGCAGGCAGCCGTGCCGCCGGCGAAGGCAAAGCCTGCTCCGAAAGCGACGTCGAAGGCGGCAACCGGCACGGCGGCGAAGTCGACCGCATCCGCCAAGCCTGCGGCGAAGACTGGAGAGATCTCCAACCGGCTGGCTGCGCCTCGCGGCGGCAAGGCCGACAATTTGACCCGCATAAAGGGCATCGGTACGGTCAACGAGAAGAAGCTCAACGACCACGGCATCTTCCACTTCGACCAGATCGGCGCCTGGAAAAAGGCCGACGTCGAGGCCGCCGAAGCCTATCTTGCTTTTGACGGACGTATCGCGCGCGAGGAATGGGTCAAACAGGCTAGGCTGCTCGGCCAGGGCAGGGACACGGAATTTTCGCGCCGCGTGGATGCGGGCAAGGTGGCGACGAGCCATGCTTCCGCAAAGACTGCAAAGGCAGCCTCCGGAAAGACCGCGAGCAAGACCGCTGCCAAGCCCGTGGCGGGCAAGCGTGGAGGGGGCAAGTGATGGCCGCGACAACGCTGCTCGATATCAAGGGCGTGCAGACCTATTACGGCAACATCCGGGCGCTGAACGGCGTCGATGTCACCGTCAAGCAGGGTGAGATCGTGGCGCTGATCGGTGCCAATGGCGCCGGCAAGTCGACGCTGATGATGACTATTTTCGGTGCGCCGCGGGCTCGCGCCGGGACTATCACCTTTGCCGGCACCGACATAACCCAGATGCCGACGCACGAGATCGCGCGCATGCGCATTGCCCAATCGCCCGAGGGCCGGCGGATCTTTCCGCGCATGACGGTGATGGAAAACCTGCAGATGGGCGCCAGCCTCGACAACCTCAAGCACTATGACGAGGACGTCGAGAAGGTGTTCACGCTGTTCCCGCGTTTGAAGGAGCGCATCACCCAGCGCGGTGGCACGCTGTCGGGCGGTGAGCAGCAGATGCTGTCGATCGGACGCGCGCTGATGGCACGGCCGAAGCTGCTTTTGCTCGACGAGCCGTCGCTGGGTCTCGCGCCGCTGATCGTCAAACAGATCTTCGACGCCATCCGCGAACTGAACCGCACCCAGGGGCTGACCGTGTTCCTGGTCGAGCAGAACGCCTTCGGCGCGCTCAAGCTCGCCACGCGCGGCTACGTCATGGTCAACGGCAATGTGACGATGAGCGGCACCGGCAAGGAACTGCTCGCCAATCCGGAAGTGCGCGCCGCCTATCTCGAGGGCGGACACCACTGAGTTCGAAGCGGAATGCGTGCACCGCTATTCCGCTCCAGATTGTTTGTTTGTCGCATGATCTTTGTCCGGAAAGTCCGCAACTTTCGGGATCATGCTAAGGAGACTTCACCATGCAGGGCATTCTTTACGAGGAACCCTCGATCTGGCAGTTCTTCTTCGTCACCTGTCTGCTCGGCGGCTGGGCGGCGTGGATGACGGGCAAGGCCAGTGCCCAGACGTGGCGCAGCTTCATCCAGCTGTTCGCCTATGTGCTGGGCCTCGGCATCGCGATCCGCTTCATCCATCACGCGCTGTTCGGCGGCACCATGTTCTCGCTGCATTATTATGTCGTCGACACCATCGTGCTGATGATCCTCGGCTTCGTCGGCTATCAATACACGCGCACCAACCAGATGGTGACACAGTATAATTGGCTCTACGAAAGAGCTTCACTCTTGAGCTGGAAACCGAAAGGTTGACGTTCATCATTAACGCCGCCTCGAAATTGAATCGGCGTGACAAGTGCCTGAAAATCGGCAAACTATGCTTTCTGCGATAAGGGTGGGCATCGCATGAAAGCTTCATCCACGCCCACTCCGTTAATGGGAGCGTTTAAATGAAAAAGTCACTTTTGTCCGCCGTCGCCCTGACCGCGCTTGTCGCGTTCGGCGGCAGCGCGTGGGCTGACGTAATGATGGGCGTCGCGGGCCCGATCACCGGTCCGAACGCCGCCTTCGGCGCGCAGCTGCAGAAGGGGGCGGAAGCTGCTGTCGCCGACATCAATGCCAAGGGCGGCATCAACGGCGAGCAGATCAAGCTCGAAGTCGGCGACGACGTCTCCGATCCGAAGCAGGGTATCTCGGTCGCCAACAAGTTCGTCGGCGACGGCGTCAAGTTCGTGGTCGGCCACTTCAACTCCGGCGTCTCTATCCCGGCATCTGAAGTCTATGCGGAAAACGGCATCGTCGAAGTGACGCCGGCCGCGACCAACCCGCAATTCACCGAGCGCGGTCTGTGGAACGTGTTCCGCACCTGCGGACGCGACGATCAGCAGGGCAGCATTGCCGGCGCGTATCTCGCCGCCAACTTCAAGGACGCCAAGATCGCTGTCGTTCACGACAAGACCACCTACGGTCAGGGCCTTGCCGACGAAACCAAGAAGGCGATGAACGCCAAGGGCGTGACGGAAGTCATGTATGAAGGCATCAATGTCGGCGACAAGGACTTCTCGGCGCTGATCGCCAAGATGAAGGAAGCCGGCGTTTCCATCATCTATTGGGGCGGCCTGCACACCGAAGCCGGCCTGATCATCCGTCAGGCGGCCGACCAGGGCCTCAAGGCAACGCTGGTTTCCGGCGATGGCATCGTGTCGAACGAACTGGCTTCGATCGCTGGCGACGCAGTTGCGGGCACGCTCAACACGTTCGGCCCGGATCCGCGCCTGATCCCCGCCAACAAGGAACTCGTCGAGAAGTTCCGCGCGCAGGGTTTCGAGCCGGAAGCCTACACGCTCTACTCCTACGCCGCCGTGCAGGCGATCGCGGAAGCAGCGACCGCTGCCAAGTCGAACGACCCGCAGGCAGTTGCCAAGGCGCTGCATGAAAACGGCCCCTTCAAGACCGTTCTCGGCGACCTGTCCTATGACGCCAAGGGCGATCCGACGCTGCCCGGCTACGTCATGTACGAATGGAAGAAGGGCGACGACGGCAAGTACACCTACGTCCAGAAGATGTAAGCTCGTCAGTCTCCAGACCATTTACCGATGCCCGGCGCCTCGCGCCGGGCATTTTCTTTTGCCGTCGTCATGTTCAGGGGCGGCCGATGGAGCCGATGCTTAGCCGGGCAATGATCGTGCATTAACCGGAAAGCCGGCTCTTTTTTAGCTGTTCGGAGGAATGGGAAGGGTCCTTGGCGCAATGTTTCTATTTCAATCGGTTTAAGTG
>NZ_RZPB01000218.1:0-8266 GCF_003998535.1 Mesorhizobium sp. M7A.F.Ca.AU.002.02.1.1
GGTCGCACCCGTCATCGACACCGAAGTCGGCTTCGACGGTATCGACGCCGCGCTGAAGCGCATGGAAGGCCGCGACGTTTTCGGCAAGATCATCCTGCGCGTCGGCTAGAGCCTTGACCTCTGTATTCAAGAAGTTCCGCCGGGACCTCAAATTTCGTTACGGCAGGCAACTGCGCCAGCTCAATTACTGGCTGGTGGCGCGGGCAGCGATGATGATCATCTCGGTCCTGCGCCTGCTGCCGGCCGACAGTGCGCTGAATTTCGCCGACCGCGTCGCACGCCTGGTCGGCCCCCGGGTGGGACGCCATCAGGTCGCCGTCGACAATCTGCGCAAGGCCTATCCGGAAAAGAGCGAAGCCGAAATCCAGGCGATCGCCTCCGACATGTGGGGCAACATGGCTCGCCTTGCCGCCGAATACATCTTTCTCGACGCCCTCTTCGACTACGACCCCGCAGCCAGCGAGCCCGGCCGCGTCGAGGTCAAGGGAGCTGACCACTTCGTCGAAATAGCCAGCGAAGAGAAGCCGCACATCGTCTTCACCGGTCATCTCGGCAATTTCGAATTGCTGCCGGTGGCGGCCGCGACTTTCGGCATGAACATCACTGCGCTGTTTCGCCCGCCTAACAATCCCTATCTCGCCGACTACATCCTCTCGACGCGCCGCTCGACCATGGGCTCGTTGCTGCCATCCATGGCGGGCGCGTCATTCGCCCTGGCCGGGGTTCTGGAGAACGGCGGCAACATCGGCATCCTTGTCGACCAGAAATTCTCCAATGGACTGGAGACGACATTCTTCGGCCGTCCCTGCCAGAGCAATCGCGTGCTGGCCACCCTTGCCCGCCACTACGATTGCGACGTCTATCCGGCGCGCTGCGTCAGGCTGCCGGGCAACCGCTTCCGGCTCGAAATCGAGGACAAGTTGACCTTGCCGCGCACCGCTGACGGCAGCGTCGATGTCCGTGCCACCACCCAGCGTCTCAACGACGTCGTCGAGCGCTGGGTGCGAGAAGATCCCGGCCAGTGGATGTGGTTCCACAAAAGGTGGGAGATCAGCGGCGGGGGTCGAAAGCGACCGCGGGCAAAGGCGGTCCCAAACGCTTAGGCAGAGCTGCTGGCGTGGGGTTAGCCCAGCGCCAGCAGACAACAGCGAACCTGAACCCGCCTTAGTTGGTGACGACAATGCGCGTGTTGCCGAAACCCACTTCCCGCACCATCGAATAGAACGTGGCGGCATTGGCCGTGTGCAGCCTCACGCAGCCATGCGACGCCGGGCGGCCGAGCTGCCTGACGGCGCCGGTTCCATGGATGGCATAGCCGCCATGGAAGAACACCGAATAGGGCATCGGCGACATATGGTATTTGCGCGAATACCACATCCTGGCCGTGCGCTGCGGCCGATAGGTGCCGCGCGGCGTGAAATAGCCGGTGCGGGCGGTGGAGACACTCCACCGGTAAACCGACGCGCCATATCTGACGGTCATCGTCTGCGACGACACGTCTATATTTGCAACGAGGCTGGCTGCCCAGCCCTGCCCCGAAGCACCGAACAGCATTGCAACAAACATGGTTGCCATGAGAACTGTCTTTTTCATGCGATCAAACCCCTTTGATTGCCCCTAACCTGCCTGCCTGATTGTTTTTCATCTTTTTAATGGCAGATGCACGGGCTAACACACACACCTTGACCAATTCGCCAATCCAAAGCAGCGAATTTGAACGATTTCCCGCAATAGTTGCCGCAACGACACGCCGCACCGGCTTGATCGCCGGCGGGCTTGCAAAACCGCTGGGATCGCTGCTCAACTCTGCGCATGAACCAGCGACTCCTCCAGGCAATCGATGACAGGCGCGACGACGTCGTCGCGCTGACCGCCGAACTGATCCGTTTTCCGACTATCAATCCACCCGGCGAGGCCTACCGGCCATGCGCCGAATATCTCGGCGCGCGGCTGAAGAAGAGCGGTTTCGAGACCGAGTTCATCCGCGCCGAAGGCACGCCCGGCGACACCGACCGCTACCCGCGCGTCAATGTCGTTGCCCGTTCCGAAGGCAGGTCGCCGGGCGCCTGCGTCCACTTCAACTCGCATATCGACGTGGTCGAAGCCGGTGATGGCTGGACCGTCGATCCCTTCGCCGGCATCGTCAGGGACGGCAGGGTCTATGGCCGCGGCGCCTGCGACATGAAGGGCGGCCTTGCCGCCTCTATCATCGCAGCCGAGGCCTTCCTGGAAGTCTTCCCCGATTTTCCCGGCGCCATCGAAATATCCGGCACCGTCGACGAGGAATCCGGCGGCTTCGGCGGCGTCGCGCATCTGGCCAGGCTCGGCTATTTCTCAAAACCCAGGGTCGACCATGTCATCATTCCCGAGCCGCTGAACAAGGACCGCATCTGCCTCGGCCATCGTGGCGTCTGGTGGGCGGAGATCGAGACCAAGGGGGAGATCGCGCACGGCTCGATGCCGTTTCTCGGCGACAATGCGGTGCGCCACATGGGCGCCGTGCTGCGGGCTTTCGAGGACGAACTGTTTCCCGCGCTCGACCGCAAGATGACGCGCATGCCGGTCGTGCCCGAAGGAGCAAAACGCTCGACCATGAACATCAATTCGATCCATGGCGGCCAGACCGAGGATTTCCGGCCCGGCCTGCCGTCGCCCAACGTGCCCGACTCCTGCCGGATGACCATCGACCGCCGTTTCCTGCTCGAGGAAGATCTCGACACCGTCAAAGGTGAAGTGACCGGCATTCTCGACCGGTTGAAACGCGAGCGGACAAAATTCGACTATGAAATCCGCGACCTGATGGAAGTGCTGCCGCTGATGACCGAGCGCGACGCGCCGGTGGTCAAGGCGGTTGCGCAAGGCATCATGGCGATCTTCGACCGCGAACCCGATTATGTCATTTCGCCCGGCACCTATGACCAGAAGCACATAGCTCGCATCGGCCATATCTATGATTGCATCGCTTATGGGCCTGGCATTCTCGACCTCGCCCACCGGCCGGACGAATGGGTCGGCATATCGGACATGGTGGAATCGGCCAAGGTGATGGCGATAGGGCTCAACGTGCTGCTGCGCGGCACAGCCACGGGATAAGGTGTGCACCGCGACAAGCTTCGACTGCCGATGCGGTCGCCAGGACAAAAACATTCCCGGCCACGCCAAGGGGCAGAACGAAACGCAATTTACTCCGTGGCGAAATCACGCTTCTATCACTCGGGTTCGAGCACGTGTCTGAACGCATGGGGAGTTGCACGATGAAATTGTGGAAAACCATTCTGGCGGCCGCGGTGCTGTCGCTGGCCGCCGGCACCTCTGCGTTCGCCGCGCGAACCGACCTGGTCATCGGCATTCCGCTCGAACCCCCGCATCTCGATCCGACCGCCGGTGCCGCCGCAGCGATCGACGAGGTTCTCTATGCCAATGTGTTCGAAGGCCTGACGCGCATCGGGCCGAATGGCGAGGTGCTCCCGGATCTGGCCGAAAGCTGGACCATTTCCGATGACGGCAAGGTCTACACCTTCAAGCTGCACACCGGCGTGAAATTCCATGACGGCACCGACTTCGATGCCGCCGACGTGAAATTCTCGCTCGACCGGGCGCGAGCCGACAACTCCGTCAACGCGCAAAAGGGCCTGTTCGCCGCCATCGACAAGGTCGACGTCGTCGATCCGGCAACCGTCAAGGTCACGCTGAAGAACCCGCAGGGCTCGTTCCTCTACAATATGGGCTGGGGCGACGCGGTGATCGTGGCGCCGGAATCTGCCGACACCAACAAGGAGAAACCGATCGGCACCGGCCCGTTCAAGTTCCAGAGCTGGGCCAAGGGATCGTCGATCACGCTGGTCAAATCGGACAATTACTGGGGCACGCCGGCGTCGCTCGACAAGGCCGAGTTTCGCATCGTGCCGGATGCCGCGGCCTATGTGCCGGCGCTGCTCTCGGGCGACATCCAGGCTTTCCCGTTCTTCGATGCCGACAGCGTCGCCCAGGTCAAGGACGACCCGCGCTTCAAGGTGGTGATCGGCGCGACCGAGGGTGAGACCATCCTGTCGATCAACAACAAGAAGCCGCCTTTCGACAAGCTGCAGGTGAGGCAGGCGATCTCTTACGCGCTCGACCGCAAGGCCATCATCGACGGCGCCTCGGCCGGCCTCGGCCAGCCGATCGGCTCGCATATGTCGCCGGCCAACAAGGACTATGTCGACCTCACCGGCCGCTACCCGCATGATGTCGCCAAGGCCAAGGAATTGCTGAAAGAGGCAGGCCTCGAGAACGGCTTCAAGGCGACGCTGAAACTGCCGCCGCCCACCTATGCCCGTCTCGGTGGCGAAATCATCGCCTCGCAGCTTCGCGACGTTGGCATCGATCTGGAAATCATTCCGGTCGAATGGGCACAGTGGCTGGACCAGGTGTTCACCAAGAAGGATTACGACCTGACGATCGTCTCCCACACCGAGCCCAACGACATCGATATCTATTCGCGCAAGGATTATTACTTCAACTACGACAACCCGGCCTTCGACAACGTGATTGCCGATCTCGGCGTCACCTCCGACGAAGCCAAGCGCAAGGAATTGCTGGGGCAAGCGCAGAAGATCCTGGCCGACGATGCGGTGGTCGGCTTCCTCTATGAATTGCCGAAGATCGGCGTCTGGGACGCCAAGCTGCAAGGGCTGTGGGAAAACGCCCCGATCCAGGCCAATGATTTGACCAAGGTGAAGTGGAGCGAATGATCCCCCACCTTCCATGACCGCCTACCTCCTAAAACGCCTCGCCATCGCCATCGCCACGCTGGTGCTGGCTTCCATGGTGGTGTTCGCCGTCCTGGAGGTCCTGCCCGGCGATCCGGCGCGGCTAATGCTGGGCCTGAATGCCAGTGCCGACCAGGTCGAGTTGCTGCGCAACCAGATGGGCCTCAACGCGCCGCTGGCTTGGCGCTATCTGCACTGGGCGGGCGGCCTGCTCAGCCTCGATTTCGGCCGCTCCTACACCTATTCGGTGCCGGTCATCGGTCTGGTTCGCGAGCGGCTGGCCGTCTCGCTGCCGCTGGCGCTGATTGCGCTTGCGCTCTCCACCCTCATCGCGATTCCCGTCGGCCTGTTTTCCGCCAGCCGGCGTGGACGGGCCGGTGATACGATTTCCATGGGCGCCGCACAGCTTGGCGTCGCCGTGCCCAATTTCTGGTTCGCGCTGATGCTGATCTATGTCTTCGCCGTCTGGCTGCGGCTGGTTCCTGCTGGCGGCTTTCCCGGCTGGAGTGCCGGCGTCTGGCCAGCCTTGAAGTCGCTGCTGCTGCCGGCGTTGGCGCTTGCCTTGCCGCAAGCCGCGATTCTGGCGCGCGTCACCCGCTCGGCGCTGATCGAGGTGCTGAACGAGGACTATATTCGTACCGCCCGCGCCAAGGGTCTGCCCTACCGAGCTGTGCTGTGGCGGCACGCGCTGCGCAACGCCATGATTCCGGTGCTGACCATTCTGGGCCTGCAGTTCGCCTTCCTGCTTGCCGGCACCATCATCATCGAGAATGTTTTCTATCTGCCCGGCCTCGGCAGGCTGGTGTTCCAGGCCATCACCCAGCGCGACCTGATCGTCGTCGAAAGCGTCGTCATGCTGCTGGTCGCCGCCGTCATCGCCGTCAATCTGCTGGTCGACCTTTCCTATGCGGTCGTCGATCCGCGCCTGAGAAGCCGGCAATGACACTGCACATCGACATATCAGAAGAGACGTTCGGCAGCATCCTGAGCAAGGCGTTCGGGAATACCGCCTTCGTTGCCGGTTTCGTCATCACCCTGCTGATCCTGGCAATGGCTGTCGTCTCCTATGCCTGGACGCCCTATGACGTCACGAAACTGGTGATATCGGATAAGACGCAAGCGCCCTCGCTGGCGCACTGGTTCGGCACCGACCATTTCGGCCGCGACATCCTGTCGATGGTCATGGTCGGCGCCCGCAATTCGATTGCCGTGGCGCTGGTCGCGGTCGGCATCGGCATGGGGGTCGGCGTGCCGCTCGGCGCCTTTGCCGCGGCACGCGGCGGCCCCGTCGACGAGGCGCTGATGCGGCTGAACGACCTCGTCTTCGCCTTCCCGGCTTTGCTGTCGGCGATCATGATCACCGCCATCTTCGGACCGGGCGCCGTCAACGCCATCATCGCCATCGGCATCTTCAACATCCCGGTCTTTGCGCGCGTCGCCCGGGCCGGCGCGCTGGCGATCTGGCCGCGCGAGTTCATTCTCGCCGCACGCGCCGCCGGCAAGAGCAGCACGCAGATCACAATCGAACATGTGCTGCCCAATATCGCCACGCTGCTTCTGGTGCAAGGCACCATCCAGTTCGCGCTGGGCATCCTGGCCGAGGCCGGGCTTTCCTATCTGGGCCTGGGTGCGCAACCGCCAATGCCGAGCTGGGGCCGCATGCTGTTCGACGCGCAGACCCGCATGGTGGTGGCGCCATGGATGGCGATCTTTCCGGGCATGGCGATCGTTGTCGCCGTGCTGGGGCTGAACCTCCTGGGCGACGGCATCGCCGACATCCTCGATCCGAAATCGCGGCGGCAGCGATGAGCCTGCTCGACATCGAGAACCTGTCGCTGACCATCGGCGACACGCAGATCCTCAAGGGTGTGGAGCTTTCCGTCGCGCCCGGTGAGGTGATGGGGCTGGTCGGCGAATCCGGTTCCGGCAAATCGATGACCGCGCTGACGGTGATGCAGCTTCTGCCCCATGCCGCGCGCGCCAGCGGACGTGTCACATTCGACGGCATCGACATCCTGGCAGCAACCGAGGACCAGATGTGTGCGCTGCGCGGCGACGACATCGGCATGGTGTTCCAGGAGCCGATGACCGCGCTCAATCCGGTCAAGACCATCGGCGAGCAGGTTGCCGAAGGCATACGCTGGCACACCAGGGCCAGCCGCGCCGAGGCCGAAGACCGGGCGCGAAAAATGCTCGACCGTGTCGGCTTGCCCGAAGCGAAATTCCCGCTGTCGCGCTATCCGCACGAACTGTCGGGCGGCCAGCGCCAGCGCGTCGTCATCGCCATCGCCTGCGCGCTGAAGCCGAAGCTGCTGATCGCCGACGAACCGACGACGGCGCTCGACGTGGTGCTGCAGGCACAAATCCTCGACCTTTTGCGCGACCTCGTCGCGGAGAGCCGCATGGGCCTGCTCCTGATCTCGCATGACCTCGCCGTGGTGACCGAGATGGCTGACCGCATCACCATCCTGCGCCGCGGCGAGGTGATGGAAGCCGGCGACACCGCACGCACGCTATCCGAACAGCTCCACCCCTACACGCGCCAGTTGGCGCAGGCCTCGATGCATGTGCCGGCGCGCGCCAGGCCGCATGGCATCGAGACGGGCCGCCCTTTGCTTCAGGTCGAGGGCGTGACCCGCGACTATCCCGGCCGGCGCACTTCGCTGTTCAAGCGCGCGCCTGGTATCCGCGCCGTCGACGACGTCTCGCTGTCGATGGCGCCGAGTCAGTCAGTGGCACTGGTTGGTCGCTCCGGCTGCGGCAAGTCGACGCTCGCCCGCATGATCCTGGCGCTGGATCGGCCGACATCGGGCTCGATCCGGTTCCGCGGCGGGACCATAACCGGCAAGAGCGAAGCCGAGCTGAAGCCGGCGCGACGCGATATGCAGGTCGTTTTTCAAGATCCCTATGGCTCCTTCGACCCGCGCCAGAAGGTGAAAAAGCTGGTTGCCGAACCCCTGCATGTGCTGGAGAAAAAGCCGACGCGCGCCGAGTGCCGCGAGATGGTGGCGCATGCCCTGCACGAAGTCGGCCTCGGCATCAGCGACATGGACAAATACCCCCATGAATTTTCCGGCGGCCAGCGCCAGCGCCTGTCGATCGCCCGCGCCATCATCACCCGCCCCAAGCTGGTCGTTGCCGACGAGCCGGTCTCGGCGCTCGATGTCTCGATCCGCGCCCAGATCCTCGATCTGTTCGCAGAGCTCAACCAGAAGCTCGGCATCGCCTACCTCTTCATCACCCACGACCTGACCGTGGCCCGCGCCATCACGGACGAGGTGCTGGTCATGCATGACGGCAAGATCGTCGAGCGCGGCAAGACGAGCGAAGTGCTCGACCACCCGCAGTCCGAGGCTGCCAAGGCGCTTGTCACCGCCGCCCCTGACTTGCACCGGGCGATCGCGGAGCGGCTGCGGGAGCAAGGCTGATCAGGAGAGAAGGCGGCCCGATCACTCCTGCGTCTTGACCACATCGACCGGGCTGATATCGAGCAGGTCCAGCGTGCGGCGCAGCAG
>NZ_RZPB01000219.1:0-8190 GCF_003998535.1 Mesorhizobium sp. M7A.F.Ca.AU.002.02.1.1
CCCCTGGATGCCGCGGCATTGGCCAGCAGCCGCGCCACCCGGCTGCGCTGCGCGCCCTCGCCCGGCGACGATGTCACCAAGATGGAAGGCACCAGCGGCCAGTCCGCCGGACGCTGGCCCGAACTGAACATGCGCCTGAGCGCAAGGCCGACGACGGCATCGGTCTTCTGGCTGGAGGCGGCGGCGCGCGCCCCGCCGAAAGGCCACCAGCGCCGGCCTGTGTCCGACTTTGCCGGCACCACGCCCAGCACCGGCGCGTCGATGGCCGACTGCATCTGGGCGCTGGAAAGCACCGTCGGCGAGGAATATTCGGCGATCAGCGCCAGACCGGTGCCGAGCCCAAGGCCGCCGAATATCGCGCCCAGCAACAGCAGCGGCAGAGGCGGCCAGCTCTTCTTCAAGGCGGGCATGGCGTTGGAGATGATGCGCGCATTGGTGCTGTCGACATTGATCTGCTCGCGCGTCTCCTGGGCGCGCTGGAGATAGTTCGAGTAGACGGAACGCAGCGCCTCGAGGTCGCGCTGCAATTCGCGCAGCCGCACCGAGGCCTGATCGGTGTCGAGCGACTTGCTCTTCATGCCGGCGACCTTGGCTTCCAGCGCCTGCTGGTTGGCCAGCGCCCGTTCGTAGTCGGTCTCGGTGGCGGTGGCGATGCGGCCAAGTTCGCGCGCGATCAGCTGGCGTGTGTCGCGCAGTTGCTGCTGGGCTGCGATCAGCGAGGGATGACGCGGCCCCAACTCCGTGCCGAGCTGCGAGACCTGGTCGACCAACGTCGCCTCCTGCGCCCGCAGGCTCGAGATCACCGCCGAGCGCATTGCTTCCGAAGTTGCGTCCGGCGTGCCGCTCTGCCGGCGCATCTGGTCGACCTGCGCCTTCAGCGCCGCGGTGCGGCTCTGCGCCGCCGCAAGCTGCGTGTTGATCTCGGTCAGTTCCTGGTCGCTGACCAGATTGCCTGCCGCCATCACCATGTTGTTGGCGGACTTGTAGGCTTCGACGGCGTTTTCGGCTTGCTGGACGCGCTTGCGCTGCTCGTCCAGCCGCGCGGTGATCGACTCGGAAGCGTCCTTGGCCATTTTCGCGCGCGCGCTCGCCTGGTCGACCAGGTAGGCCTGCGCGATGGCGTTGGCCAGGAGGGCGGCTTTGTCGGCGCTCTTGGCAGTGACGATGACGTCGAGGACCAGGACCTTGTCGGCCCGCTTCACCGCCAGGCGCCGGCGCAGCGCGTCGAGTGTCTGCACCGACCTGTCGCCTTCGGCTGATGCCGAACCGAGCAGGCGCGACAGCAAGCCCTGCCCATTGAATTCCGGATCCTGCGTCAGGTTTGTCGCCGCGATCGCCCGCATCAGCACGCCTGTCGACTGGACCACGCTGACCTGGCTCTCGACCTGCGTGATGCCGCCATCGGGTGAGATACGGCTGGGATTGACGTCGTTGGTGACCACCTGCAGGTCCTGCGGATCGATCAGGATTTCCGCCGCCGAGCTGTAGAGCGCCGGTGTGAATAGGCCGTAGAGCAGGGCGACCAGCGTCAGCAGTGCGACGGTGCCGAAGATCCAGAACCGGCGGCGCACCAGGATGCGCTTCAGATCGCCCAGTTCGACAGTGGAGGCTGCATATGATCCCGCGCGTGCCGGATCCGGGGAGTGTTGCTGAGGAACCATGGGCAGGGATGATTGCATGGCTGCCTCCGACAATACTCCATATGCCGGCAAGATCAGTTTGCGGCGCTAACCTAGCTATTCCTCCAACTGTTAAAACATTGTTAATTATGTTGAGAGGTGACGTGAATTTTGGCACGCGGTTTGCTTAAAAATATACATATCGAGGTGTTGGCTACGCAGCGAGCGGAGACGAATGCAAATGGGGTTACAATTTGACCGGACCGGTCTGGCCGGCAAGGCCGGGCACCGCCTTTTCGGACCTCCAACATGCAGATAAGCCTCCGCCTGGACGGCGACTGCGTCCGCGCCTTTCACGTCACGCTGCTGGAGCGCCTTGCCGCGCTCGAAGACGTCGAACTGTCCGTCGATGTCAGGCCGGCGGGCGGTGGCATTCCGCGCAGCGCCGCGGCCCTGTTTCAACTCGAAACGGCGATCCACGGACTGTCCCATGATGGACTGGCCAAGCGTGTGCCGCTTTCGGCGCTCGCGCCCTACCGGCAGTCCCCCGCTTCGCCTGACCTCGTCATCGACCTCTGCGGCGATGTCAGGCTGGAAAACACACGGATCTGGCGCGTCACCTATGACGGCGCCAGCGGCGAAGCGGCCTTGCTGGCCCTGATCCTCGCAGGTCGCACGCCGCTTGCCCGCATCGAGGAGAACGGCGTTGCGATCGCCGCCGGGCGTCTGGGCACCGAATATGGCGGCATCGCGCTGGCGTCCTTCCAGGATATGCTGGCGCGCACAGCAAGCCTGATCATAGCTGCCATGTCAGGCGCGGCAAAGTCCGTGCCTGATCTGCCCGAACCGGCGCAGGTGGGCGGCCCGCCGCCAATGCCCTCGGCGGGCAAGCTTGGGGTCAGGGCCGGCAAGGCGCTGGCGCGGCGGATCATCCAGAAGATCTATCACCTTTGCTACAACGCGCCGCACTGGAAGGTCGGCTGGCGGCAAACCGGGAGCCGCGATCTGTTCGAGCTGCGCGCGCATCCGGCGTCGGGTTGGCAAGAGTTGCCGGACGACGGCAGCCGCTTCTACGCCGATCCGTTCCCCATCCTCTACCAGGGCCAGCTGACCCTGTTCGTCGAGGACTATATCCATCGGCTCGGCAAAGCCATCATCTCCGCCGTTCCCTTCGGCCCGGCAGGCCCGCTCGGAAGGCCTGAACCGGTGTTGGAGCTGCCCTACCATCTCTCCTACCCCTTCGTCTTCGAGCGCGACGGCGAGGTCTGGATGGTGCCGGAAAGCTGCGCCAACGGCACGGTCGATCTCTACCGGGCCACAGCTTTTCCCGGCGGATGGGTCAAGGAGGCGACGCTTCTGTCCGGTGTCGTCGCCAGCGACGCCACGCTTGTCGAGCATGGCGGCGCCTGGTGGCTGTTCGCCACCGTCCGCGACGGCGGCGGCGCCTTCTCCGACGCGCTGCATCTGTGGTCGGCGCCGGATTTTCGCGGCCCCTGGACGCCGCACCCCAAAAATCCCGTGCTGATCGATATCGCCTCGGTGCGGCCGGCCGGCCGCATGGTCAGGCGCGGCAACGACCTGCTGCGCCCGGTCCAGGACTGCCGCAGGAGCTACGGCGCGGCGCTTGGCATCGCACGCATTTCTCACCTTGATTTGATCGGCATGGAGCAGGTCGTTGAAACCATCTTAAATCCAGGTGCGCTATGGAGTGGGCGTAAACTTCACACGCTCAACGAGGCTGGCGGCTTTGAGTTCATCGATGGCTCGGCGATCGCACCGCGCTGGAAGCAGCGGGCCCGCGATTAACCTAAACATTGGTTACTACCAAGCACGCGCGCCGGTTGCTTGCGGTTGATTTAGGTCCGGAAGATATTTTCTACCGGAGATTGTGAAACGCGCCGTTGCCATCAGAAAGAGCAGCAAAATGAGTATCTCAGAGGCTGGCCCGGCCCAAGTCGATGTGGCGATCGTCGGTGCCGGAATGGCCGGCACGACCTTGGCAATTCTGTTGGGACGAGCCGGCCGCAAGGTGGCGCTGATCGATCCGCACCGCGTCCACCACGAGGAATTCCGGGCCGAGAAGATCGGCATGGACCAGATGCTGCTGTTCGAAAAGCTCGGCCTCGATGCGACACTCAAGCGTCTCGTCACCTCCACGACCGACACGCATGTCTTTCGCCTCGGCCAGTTCTTCGCGCATGAGAAGAAGGCTGAATTCACATTCTCCTATGGCGCGCTGATCAATGGCCTGCGCGACGCCTTGCCTGCGCAAGTGCCGCTGACGGTCGGCAAGGTAACCGAAGTCTCGACTGGACCGGACCGGCAGCGGCTTGTGCTGGCCGACGGCACCGTCATCGATGCCCGCCTGCTGGTGGTGGCAACCGGTCACGGCGAGGCGGTGCGGCGCGCCGTCGGCGTCGAGCGTATCGAGCAATCGAAGGCGCATTCATTGTCGATGGGATTCGACCTCGCCATCTCGCCCAGCGATTTCGGTCATCAGTCCGTCACCTGCTACAGCAGGCGGGCCGCCGACCGTATCGCCTACATCAGCATCTTTCCCCTCGGCGACAAGATGCGGGCGAACATGTTCCTCTATCGCAATGTGGCCGAGCCGTGGACGCGGGCGTTCCGCCAGGAGCCGCAAAAGATGCTCTGCGAATTGATGCCCGAAATAGCCGTGCGATGCGGCAACTTCGAAGTCGCGAGTCCTGTCGAGGTCAGGCAGATCAGTCTGAGCACGACGCAAGGCCATCGCCGCGACGGGGTCATCTTCATCGGCGATGCTTTCTGTACCACGTGTCCGACGCCGGGCGTCGGCATCGGCCGCGTGATGACCGATGTCGATCAGCTCCATTCGGTTCACATTCCACGCTGGCTCGAAACTCCAGGCATGGCGGCTGACAAGATCAACGCCTTCTATGACGACCCGGTCAAGGTGGCTGCCGATGAGGATGGCATGCGGGTCAGTTACTATGCCAAGTCGATTACCGCCGACACCGGGCTGGAATGGCGCGTGCGGCGCCTGCGCAACAACACCGCGCGCCAGCTGATGATCATCGGCCGTAAGGTCCGGCATCTGGGACAACGGCGGGCACCCGTGGCCAATATGCGATAGGGCGCGACCAGTGGCGCCCTATCGCCGATATTGATTGCCCTTATAGGGCGAAGGCGTCAGTCGCCAACCGCTCAGGTTGCCGTCGGCGGAGGTGTCGATGGGGCAGTCTGGGCCGTGACACCCGAAAGCCTGTCGCGCTTCTGCAAGGTTGGTTTCTCGTATTTCTTCACTGTAAAGTGCCCTCCGAATTGATACGGCGCCAGCAGAACCAATTCCCTGCCCCATGTCAATTGTGCCATTACTGGTTCTTACGTCGTATCCACGCCATCGCGGTCAAACGATTCTTCACTGTTGCATTGCCGGCACATATCGGCTCCGACAGGTCACCTCATCCCAGCGCCAATCCCGCTCTCCTCGGCCGCGCGATGTTGTAAATCGTTTCATCCAAGGTATTTTGGCCATTGGGGAACAGAGGGAATAGTCATGTCCAACAGCGCCTTGCCGCTGGTCATCAGTGCGCCTGAACCACGCACGCTCGACCTGATCTTCACAGCCCGGCAGCTGGCGCGGCTCAAGGCGCACTATCGCATCGTCGAGACGACCGCTGACGGCGTCGCGAAACTGCCGGCCGACGTGCTGGCCGAGGCGCGCTATATCATCGGCCAGCCGCCCATATCGCCCGAAACGCTCGATCGGATGAAGACACTGCGCTGCGTCTTCAATGTCGAGACCAACCTCATCAACAATATGCCCTACGAGACGTTGTTCGCGCGCGGCATCCATGTCGTCACCACCGGCCTGGTGTTCGCCGAGCCGGTCGCGGAGCTTGGCCTTGCCATGGCACTCAATCTCGCCCGCGGCATCGTCGATGCCGACCTCGCCTTCCGCCAGGGACAGGAACTGTGGGGCGGCGACGGCAACCAGACGGCGCGGCTCTTGTCCGGCGCCGATGTCGGCATCATCGGTTTCGGCGATCTCGGCCGGGCGCTCAACCGGCTGCTGTCGGGCTTCCGCACCCGCACCAAAGTCTTCGATCCATGGCTGCCGCCATCGATCCTCATCGACAATGGCGTCGAGCCGGCCTCCCTCGACGAGGTGCTGTCGACCAGCGACTTCATCTTCGTCGTTGCCTCGGTGACCAGCGAGAACCAGGGTTTTCTCGGTGCCGACGCCTTTGCCGGCATGCGCAAGGGCGCTGCCTTCATCCTGCTCAGCCGCGCCGGCGTGGTGGACTTCCCGGCGCTGATGGCGGCGGTGAAGAGCGGCCACATCGTCGCCGCCAGCGACGTTTTTCCCGAAGAACCGCTGGCGCGGGACCATCCGGTGCGCGCCCTGCCCGGCTTCCTGCGCTCGGCTCACCGCGCCGGCGCGCTCGACATCGCCTTCAAGCGCATGGGCGATATGGTGCTGGAGGACATGGACCTGATCGACCGCGACCTGCCGCCGCTGCGCTCCAAACGCGCCGAGCGCGAGACGGTTTCGCGCATGCGTTCCAAGCCGGCCGACAGGAATTGAGGCGTGGATTTTCGTTCGGGTTGGCCGGCCCTCGACCAGGTCCGCTTGACAGGAGCGCGGCCGGCGATGACGCTGCCGCAATCGAACTTTGCGGAGGGAGGCCGTGACCATGAAGAAGATCTATGAAAAGCCGATGCTGCTCAAACGGCAGAAACTCTCCGCCGTGACGGCGCAGCAAGCCACTTCAGGAGTGACCGGTCCGATCGGCCCGACAGGCTGACGCCTCACGGTGTTCGATGAAGGTAGCATTGGACGCGCCCGCGGGTCGGCGGCGAGACGGCAGTCGCTCAAGGCGCAGCATCAGTGTTTATGGCTGCTCTTCGCTCTGCGGGCAACCGCTTCCATAAAAGAGCGGGCGGCAGCGTCACAGGCTGTTCTGGACGGTCCATTCGCGGACAGCACGACCTCCGCGGCCTTCCGCGACATGCCGTATTTCCGGGCGAAGACCGCAGCGTCGTAAGGTTCGTTTTCGGCCGGTGCCGCGGACGTGATCCTGGCCTTGGTCATTGGCGGGTCCGCCTGAAACTCTCAAGCAACTCGCCTTCATTGCGGCAGCCATTCTGGAACAGCGAAAACACCGTGGCTGCCAGAAGCTGCACGTCCGACTCCCCCGACATGCGATCAAATTTGCGCTCCAGGCAGACCCGATCGAAGACGCGCTGGCACAGTTGCAGATCGGAAGGATGGAGACCGGGATTGCGCTTACGAAGGCTCGACATAAGAAGCCCCTTTCGGAGCAGCGGCCACTTTTGATGCATGTCGTCCAAAAGTGACCTCGGCTTTGGGAGAACGACATGCATAAACAAAGACCCTAAAGCGCATCGCATAAATCGGATCAAACGCGATGCGCTTTAGACGCTGTGGGTCAAAAAATGAAATCGGGCTGAGCAAGAGTCAACATCGGCCTTCATCACAGTAACTATCGTACAATTCTCCCCCCGGTCCTCCCCCTTCTTCGAACGGTCCCCAGGCCCAGCGCGACATGGCGCTTTTCATTGGCCAGCGGATTTTATCGGCGTGATCCGGCGCTCTCATGAAATATGTCGGTTTTGTACCAAATGGCGTTTGGTACGTTTCCGACACTAACATTCAGGCCGATCTTTTCATATGCGAACAGGCGTTGGGGGGCGCCGTGCTTCGAATTTCATATCGCATTGATATCTTTCTGCGTTCAGAGCCCCTATACATAGGCCATCGTCCTCACGTTTTTACGGGCACGGACGGCTGGGAGATTGGATGGCTCTTGCCCTGCATTGGGCCACGCCATGTCTGATCCCAACAAAAACTCTGATCCCGACAAAAAACCCAATCCCGACGGGAACCATCCGTACCGAAACCAATTGCTGCGGCGCATGCCTGCGGATGATCTGGCGTTGCTCGAGCCGCACATGCAGCGCTGCGACTTGCCATTGCGCATGATGCTGGTGACCCCGAATGTTCCGATCGAGGCCGTCTACTTCATCGAACAGGGCATTGGTTCGGTGGTCGCCAGCACGGCAAGCGGCCAAGAGGCCGAAGTGGGCTTCATCGGCTTCGAAGGCATGACGGGATACTCCCTGGTGATGGGCGACGACCGTGCGCCGCATGCCTGTTTTGTCCAACTCGAAGGCGAAGCGATCCGCATCGAAGCCGGCGCTTTCAAGGCAGCTTTGGAGGCAAGTACGACCTTGCGCATGTTCCTGCTGCGCTTCGTCAACGCACTACAAACCCAGGCCGGCTGCACCGCGCTCGTCAACGCGCGGCTGAAGCTCGAGGAGCGGCTGGCGCGATGGTTGCTCATGTGCGACGACCGGGTGCCCGGCGAACATCTCGCCATCACCCACGAATTCCTGGCCATCATGCTTGGTGTCAGGCGGCCAGGCGTCACCGTCGCGCTTCAATTGCTCGAAGGCCGCGCGTTGATTCGCTCGAAACGGGGCGAGATCGTCATTCGCGACCGCGCCGGGCTGCTGGAACTCGCCAATGGCAGTTACGGCGAAGCCGAGGCCGAATATGCAAGGC
>NZ_RZPB01000021.1:0-16448 GCF_003998535.1 Mesorhizobium sp. M7A.F.Ca.AU.002.02.1.1
GCGGCAGGCCTTGTCCGCTTTCCGTCAGCATCGGCGGCACAAGCTTTACCGGCCCGATCACCTATGAGGAAATTTTCTCCGCTGCCGACAGAAGGCTTTACACGGCCAAGTCGAACGGACGCGATCAAGTCAGCTTCGATCCGGCCGGAACGTCTCCGGCGCCTGCGCCCGGCGTCGCCACCGTGCATTGATGGCAGAAACTTGCAGAAGGCTGATCGGGAAGCTCTCGAAACAGACGCTCCTTCTATGTTTCCAAATGCTTATAATCAGCCGCAAGGAATCCGATCCTTACGGATAGCATGCCGGCTCGATGGGCCATGGACTGCAACCGCTTGCCGGTATACTCCCCCGCGTTGGCGATTTTCGTTGTCGGCAGAAACGGTTTTGACTCTGAGTTTCCAAGCGTTCCGGCCGACAGCGATCATGATTTTTGATGCTGGCGAACATATGCGGAAACGGTCAGGTAAACACAGCTATTATGATCCATTTGTTCAACGGCTTTCAGGACCCCTTCGGTGGCAGTGACCTTGAAGCTCTGGAACTGTACCGGTTGTTGAGTGTCGATTCCGAGGTGCATCTGTGGGCAACCTCCTCCAGCGTGTCCGGCGAGTTGATGCGGAATTTCCCGATTCGCCGCGTCTCGCTGTCGAAGTGGGATGTACCGAATGGCGGTACCTACGTCTTTCTCGGCTCTCATTGGCGCAACAAGATATGGCCTTACCTGATCCCGCGGCCGCGCCGGCTGATCTATGTCTTCAATACCTTTCACCCGAAAATCATCTCGCTGACGAGACGCATGCCCCGCATGCTGAACTGGCCCGACGCCGAACTGGTGCTGATTTCCGATTTTCAGAGACGGATGCTCCAAGTCGATGGCACCGTGCATCCGTCTCCGATCGATATCGAACGTTTTTCACCACGGCGTCTGGGTTCGGATCGTCCCTTCACCGTCGGACGCTTGAGCCGCGATGGGCCGGGCAAACATCATCCCGATGACATACCCCTCTACAAGACATTGCTGGCCGAAGGTACAGCCTTGCGGATACAGGGAGGGATAGGGCTCAAGGACAGCCTCATGCCGCATCCGCAACTCGAACTGTTCCCACCCGGCCAATTTTCCGCCGAAGAGTTTCTGCAGACGCTCGACGTGTTTTATTATCGCACCGGTTGGCATATGGAAACCTTCGGTCGCGTGGTGTTCGAGGCGATGGCCTGCGGGTTGCCCGTGGTCTGCCATTCATATGGCGGTTATTCCGACCATATCAGGCATGGCGAAAACGGTTTCTTGTTCGAAACGACGCAGCAGGCGGCGCGCATCCTGGCCGATCTCAAAGCCGACCCGGCGCTGCGGGCGGCAGTGGGCCTCAAGGCACGGCAGACCGTCGAGCAGACCTATTCTTCCCAAGCTGTGCGACAGAGGCTGGATTTCTACCTGCGTTAGCTGCACGTCATCCTTTGGGCCATGGGACATCCTTGGCGCAACAACATGCCCGCTGTCATCGATCTCGACATCGCGCTAAAGCAGGCACGCAAAGCGGACGAATGGGGCCGACAGCCAGCGGCGTGCCACAGACTGGGCAGGACTTCTTATCGATGACTTTGATGGGCGCGGCGGCACTGCTGATCCTGATCCTGACTTACGCCGGTGTCGCCATTGGCCGCATCCCCGGCCTGCGCCTCGACCGGGCAGGGATCGCGCTTCTCGGCGGGGCCGCGATGATCGCCATCGGCGCGCTCAGCATGGAGGATGCGTACCGGGCGATCAATTTCGATACCATCACGCTTCTGCTCGGCATGATGATTGTGGTGGCGCATTTAAAAGTGTCGGGCGCCTTTCGTGGCCTTGGCGCCGTCGCCATCGAGCACGCGCATGCGCCCTTCATGCTCTTGGTGATGGTGACGCTGCTGACCGGCGTGTTGTCCGCCTTCCTGGTCAACGACGCCATCTGTCTCGTCATGGCGCCGATCGTCGTCCACGTCACCCGTGTGATCAAGCGCAACCCGATCCCCTATCTGATCGCCACCGCCACCGCGTCGAATTGCGGCAGCGTCGCAACCATCACCGGCAATCCCCAAAACATGGTCATCGGTGCACTGTCGGGCATTTCCTATCCGGCCTTTTCGGCAGCGCTGGCTCCGGTCGCCCTGTTCGGCCTCGTCGCGGTCGTTGTCATCATCCGCATTGTCTTCCGGGCCGAATTCGCCCGCACCGTCCAACTGACGCCCGAGGTCTCGCGTGGCCGCATGCACAAGGGGCAGGTGCTGAAGGCGGTGGTGGTCTGCATCGGGCTGGCAATTGCCTTCTTCGCCGGCGTGCCCGTCGCCAAGGCAGCACTCATCGGCGGCGCCATCCTCTTGCTCACCCGGGCCATCAAGCCGGAGCGCATCTACCGCGAGATCGACGGTCCGCTGCTGTTCATGTTCGCCGGTCTGTTCGTTGTCGTCGCCGGCGCTGAAAAGACGCTTCTTTCGCCCGACATGATCGCTTCGGCCAGGAACCTCGGGCTGGACGACGTCTGGCGCTTGTCCGGCTTCACCGCGGTGCTTTCCAACATCATGAGCAATGTTCCGGCCGTGCTGGCGCTGCGGCCCTTCATACCCGGCCTCGAAAACCCCGAGCGCGCCTGGCTGGTCGTCGCCATGAGCTCGACGCTGGCCGGCAATTTCACGCTGCTGGGTTCGGTCGCCAACCTGATCGTCGCCGAACAGGCGCGGGCCGCCGGCACGACGCTGTCGTTCGGCGCTTTTTTCAAGGTCGGCTTGCCTTTGACGCTGATAACGCTGGCCGCCGGCACCGCATGGCTGGCTTTCGGTTTCTAATGCATGTCGCCCAAAAGTGGCCCCGGTTTTGGGCCAACGACATGCATAAAACCAAAGGCTTAAAGCGCGTCGCGCTTTAGACCTGACTGCCTGAAAGTCGCGCCCGCACCAGCGTCGCCGCGGCGCGTCCGGCCGCTTCGATGTAATCGGGGTTGCGGTGGATCAGCATGATCGAAAAGCAGCCGTCGATCAAAAGCACGATCTCGCGCCCCAGGGTTTGCGGCTCCGCGACGCCATGGTCCGACAGGGCGCCGGCCAGCCATGTTTCGAAATTCAGCTTGTGCCGCGCGCCCACCTTGACCGCCGGATGTCCGGGCATCGAGGCGAGTTCGGCGGCCGTGCGCAGGAAGCCGCATCCTTTCCATTTCGGGTGGCGAGCGGACCTCGCCAGATTGGTGAAGATCGCCTCGACCTTGCGATCCGCGCCGCCTTCGGCAGCCTCGAACCAGCCGGCCATCCGCTTCAGATTGGGTTGGTCGCGGCCGTCGAGATAGGCGGCGATCAGGTCGTCCTTGCTCTTGAAATGGTAGTAGAGCGTGCGCTTGGTGAGACCCGCTTCCTCGGCAACGGCATCGACGCTGACACGACCGATTCCTTCTGCATAGAAGAGCCTGGTCGCGGCATCGACAATGCGTTTGCGGGTAGGGCTCTGCGTGTCGGGCATAAGCCTATGTATACCGACTAGTGAATATACACAAGCGACAAAGGGCATAGTCTTCCTTCCATCAGCATGATGGAGAAGGAACAGCCAAATGACAGATCTTGTCCTTAGCGAAACCCGGGATGGGATTGCCATCCTCACCCTCAACCGGCCGGAGAAACTCAACGCGCTGAACTATGCCCTGATCGACCGCCTGCTTGCGGTCCTTGACGACATGGAAGTCGATGACGGCGTCCGAGCGGTCATTCTGACCGGAGCAGGGGAGCGGGCGTTTTCGGCGGGGGGCGACATTCACGAGTTCTCGGCCAGCGTGGCGCTTGGCGTCGGTGTCGCGATGCGGGATTTCGTCATGCGCGGGCAGCGGCTGACGGCGAGGCTGGAAGCCTACCGCAAGCCCATCATCGCCGCCGTCAACGGCATTGCCTTTGGTGGCGGCTGCGAAATCACCGAGGCCGTACCGCTCGCTATCGCCAGTGACCGCGCTTTGTTCGCCAAGCCGGAAATCAACCTCGCAATGCCGCCGACCTTTGGTGGAACCCAGCGCTTGCCGAGGCTCGCGGGGCGCAAGCGGGCGCTCGAACTGCTGTTGACCGGCGACTGGTTTGCGCCGCCGCGGGCGCTTGAACTGGGTCTCGTCAACGAGGTTGTGCCGCATGCCGAGTTGATGCCGGCGGCATTTGATCTGGCCAGGCGTATCCTGCGGCACTCCGATCTGGCGATTGCCGGCATCCTCACGGCAGTGGCGCGCGGCCTCAACCAGAGCATCGCCGAAGGTTTGCTGGTCGAGGCCGAGCAGTTTGCCCGCGTGGCCCCGACCGCTGATCTGCGCGAAGGGCTGAATGCCTGGATTGCACGCCGCGAGCCGGGCTATGACGGCTCGTGGACACATATCGCGCGTCCCGACGAGGCCAGGCGAGCCTGAAGCGGGTCGCTGGAATTCCTCAGGCGACCCGCTTCAGGTCTTTGTTTTTATGCGTGTCGTTCTCCCAAAACCGAGGTTACTTTTGGGCGACATGCACTCGTCGGAGCTGGATCAGGGCGCCACCACCAAACGGCCCTTCATGTTGGGGTGAAAGCGGCAGAAGTAGTCGACCGGTCCCGCCGTCTTCAAAGTCAGGCTTGCGGATTTCTTCGGCGGGATCATCACTTCCCAGCCGCCTTTCACGGTTGCCGTGTGGGCGAACACATCCTTGTTCACCCACTCGATCGTGTCGCCGACCTTTGCCTCGACGGTGGCCGGAGAGAACACCAGCCTGTCGATGGTGACCTGGATGGTTTCGGCTTGCGCCGGCACGATCCCGACGGCGAGCGTCAACGCAATCCACAGATGGTGGTTCTGCATGCTCCCGGTCCTTACTTGAGCATGCCGGCGACGTGTTCGGCGTGCTGCTCATGGCCCTGGAATATCTTCAAGCCGGTTTCCAGCAGGCTTTTCAGCTCGGCATTCTGCGCCGACGGGATCAAAAGGGTTTCGAGCGCGCCGTTGACCTGCTTGTGATAGGCGACCTCATTGTCGACATAGGCCTTGTCGAAGGCAGCGCCGTGGAGTTTGGCGAGCTTGGCCCGCTCCTCCGTCGCAGCTTTGGTCAGCGCCTTGCTGGTGGGGTTGTCTTCCGGGGTGACCTTGAGCTTCTTGACCAGGTCGAGCGCCTGAACATTTACAGCCTCGTGATCGCGGACCATATCCTTGGCGAAATCGACAACCTCCTTGTTCTTCGATTTGTCGATGGCCAGCTTGGCCGCTTCGATGTCGATGACCCCGGCCGTGTAGGCGATATGGGCGATCTGCGGATCGGTCGGCTTGTCGGCGGCTTGTGCGAACGGCGCGGTGCCGAGCAGCAGCAGGGCGGCGAGCGCAGCAGTGTGTCGGATAGACATGGCATCTCCTTCGCCGGGACGCTGAAATCGTCCCGGACAGTGTTTTTCGGTTGACGGTCATTGGATGCTGGTCAGCGGCAAACGTTCCCGCTGAAATGAACTGAAATCCGCTGAGGCTCAGCTTTCCAGCCCGAGCCGTCGCATCACGGCGCTGGTCAGTCGTTCGCAACGCCGGCCGGCGAAGGGGAAGGCGTCGAGCAGCACCGGCCCGATCTGGTCGTCCAGCGCCTTGCGGACAAGGGCGCGGGCGCGGTGCAGCCTTGTCTTGACGGTTTGCGGCCGCACGCCGAGGAGGTCGGCGGTCTCTTCGATGCTCAGCCCCTCGATCACCCGCGCCACGAACACCGTCC
This sequence comes from Mesorhizobium sp. M7A.F.Ca.AU.002.02.1.1, assembly GCF_003998535.1. Taxonomy (NCBI): domain Bacteria; kingdom Pseudomonadati; phylum Pseudomonadota; class Alphaproteobacteria; order Hyphomicrobiales; family Phyllobacteriaceae; genus Mesorhizobium; species Mesorhizobium sp. M7A.F.Ca.AU.002.02.1.1. Next base: position 5,710 of record NZ_RZPB01000021.1, read on the forward strand.
GGTAGACGTCGGGAAGGCTGTCGGTGGCCTGTTCGACCAGTTGGAGGATCTGCCGTTGCGCCATTGTCCGTTCCGGATCGTCGCTGGGATTGAGGGGAAACCGGATGATCTCGGCTTGCGGATTTTCCGGCAGCGCCACCGTTTTGCGTCTTTTGCGCAGCCGGCCGAGCGCCTCGTTGATGACGATGCGCGATAGCCATGTGGCGAGCGAGGAGTCGCCGCGAAACGCATCGAGATGGGCGAAGGCCTTGACGTATGCCTCCTGCACGATGTCCTCGGCCTCGCTGTCATTGCGCACGACGCCGCGCGCGATCCGGTAAAGCCGCTGATTGTGTGTCTTGATGATGGTGCGGAAGGCGTCGCCGTCGCGCGCCAGCGCGCGGTGCACAAGCTGCATCTCGCCTGGCACAGCGGAAGGCACGGCCGTCAACACAGCAGGCATGGCAAGTTTCCTCAACCCAATCTCCGAACCAGGATCTCGATTGGGAGATTGGACGCTGTCGCCGGCAAAAGGTTCCCGAAGATTTTCTGCCGGGTCCGGCGGCCGCTACACTACAGTGCGAGCGAAGGCTTGTCAGGCAGCCTGCAGGCGCGCCGTGGCCGCCAACAGATCGGTCTGGGTGATCAGCCCGAGAATCCGCTTGTCGTCGTCGACGATGATGACCGCATGGCTGCGGCCGTCGGTGAGGACGGGCAGCAGACCCATGGCGGCGACGCCGGCGGCGGCTGTTGCCGCGGGCGTTAAGACGGATCCAACCGTCCCCGAGGCCTGGGTGAGTTCGCGCAACCCCACCGTGCCTGCCAGCCTGGCTTCCGCATTGACGACCGGCAAGGTGCGGATGTTGTGGTCAAGCAGCAATTGGCGCGCCGCCTCGGTGGAGGTGTGAGCATCGACCGAGATCACATCGCGCGACATGATGTCCTCGCACAGAAGGGTCTTGTGCGCGCGCACCATCGCCTGCAATTCGACCTGCCGCAGCAGCCGGTCGAGATCGTTGCGATCGATATCGAACGTCTCGTCGAGTGCGCCAAGCGCGGCATCGATGTCTTCCGACCGAAAGCCCACGCGCAGCTGCGCCGGCAGATCGCCGGTGCCGTGGCTGTTTGCCGGCGCCGCAACCGGCACATGCGGATAATTGCGCCGGGCCAGCCTGTGGAAGCCGTAGCCGAGCGCCACCAGCAGGATCGAGTTCAGCGCCACCGGCACGAATGGAAACAGGAAGCCGGCGCTGATCACGGCAGGCCCTCCCAGCACCGCGGTCAGCGCGGCCGCTCCGCCCGGCGGATGCAGGCAGCGCGTGAACGACATGGCGGCGATGGCCAGTGCCACCGCGATGCCGCTGGCAAGGGCGGTTTCGTGGATGAAATGCGCCACGATCACGCCGACCAGTGCCGATATCGTGTTGCCGCCGATGATCGACCATGGCTGTGCCAGCGGACTGGCGGGCACCGCGAACAGCAGCACCGCCGACGCCCCCATCGGCGCCACCAGCAGCGGCACGTGCGGGCCGTTGCCGAGCACAAGGCTGGCGATCACACCGGTGAGTGCAATGCCGATCGTCGCGCCGATACAGGCGACGAGACGCTCGCGCAGCGTCGCGCCGGCAAGAATGGGAACAAAAAGGCGGAAAGCCATGGGGTCGAAAACTCTGCCGATATTCCAGGGGAAGTCGAAAATGTGCTGATCGCACCGCAATGACGCGGCATCGTTGAATTTGAAAGCCAAACTGATCCGGGAAACTGCAATTTGAGGGAATAGAATTCCGCTACGCAGCCGCCGCCGCGGTCAGGCCGCGCGAAATGTCGGCCTTCAGGTCGTCGACGTCCTCGAGGCCGATCTGCAGGCGGATCAATGGACCCTCATAGGGGGCCTTCGCGACAACGCGGTCGCCGAGCCAGACCGGCACGGCAAGGCTCTCATAGCCGCCCCAGGAATAGCCGAGGCCGAAGATTTGCAGCGCGTCGAGAAAGGCGTGCTGCTGCTTTTGTCCGCCGCCGGCAAGCACGATGGAAAAGATGCCGCTCGATCCGGAGAAGTCCCGCTTCCACAGTTCGTGGTCCGGGTGGCTGGGCAGGGCCGGGTGGAGCACGCGCGCCACGCCCTTCTGGCCTTCGAGCCAGGAGGCGATGGCAAGCGTGCTGCGCTGATGGTGTTCAAGGCGCACGCCCATGCTGCGCAGGCCGCGCAGCACCTGGTAGACGTCGTCGGGCCCGGCGCAGCAGCCAAGCGTGCAGAAGCTTTCATAAAGATGCGTCCAGCAGCTCTCATTGGCCGACACCGTGCCAAGCAGCACGTCGGAATGGCCGGCCGGGTATTTGGTCGCCGCATGGATCGAGATGTCGACACCGTGGTCGAGGGGGCGGAAATACAGTGGCGTCGCCCAGGTATTGTCCATCATGACGATGGCGCCCGCGGCGTGCGCCGCCTTGGCGATGGCTGGGATGTCCTGCACCTCGAAGGTGTTGGAGGCCGGTGATTCCGTGAACACCACCTTGGTGTTGGGCTTGATCAACGCCGCGATGCCGGCGCCGACATGGGGGGCGTAGTACTCGACCTCGACGCCCAGCCGCTTCAGCATCGTGTCGGCGAAGTTGCGGGTCGGATGATAGACGGTATCGACGATCAGCAGATGGTCGCCGGCCGACACGAAGGCGAGCAGCGGTACCGTCACCGCCGCAAGGCCCGACGGCACCAGGATCGTGCCTGCCGAACCTTCCAGCGCGTCTATGGCGTGGGCGAGCGCATCGGTCGTCGGCGTGCCGCGCGTGCCGTAAGTGTATTTCTGGGTGCGAGCCGCCATTGACGCCGCGTCGCGAAAAAGCACGGTCGAGGCATGCACCACCGGCGGATTGACGAAGCCGAAATAGTCGTGCGGATTGTTGCCCGAATGGGCAAGCCGCGTGTTGATGCCCATCCCGCCGCTAAAGTGCTCGCCGTCTTTCGCCATTCTGCGTCGCCTTGTTTGACAAGCCGCTAGCCATAGTGCGGCGGCATGGACCGTGCAACAGCCACCGTCCGCCAGGAGATGGACTTCGAATATGCCAATTCGTCGCGGCAAAAACAGCGATGCGGGGACAGGATATCAAAACGAAAAACCCGCCTGTGCGGCGGGTCATCGGCGCAAATCAGCACCATGGACGAAAATGTATCATAGCTGAGGGCAGGCTGTCAAGAAAAAATTCCTATCGCGAAAAGGCGGTCTTTGATTGACCTGCGTTCGGAGCCCTCATCTCCGCCGATCGGCTATTGTGGGCGGCTGCGGAAGGTATATGATTGTCGGCTAATATTAATCGCCGGATTGCTTCGATCAGATGCTGCCGGATGGTTGCTGCCGGTTGACCTCTGGTCCTCCACGATCCGGATCGCGCTCACCAAGCGTGAGCGCGGCAAGGGAGGAATGCCATGCCGGACGTCAAATGGGCCATGAAGGCGCGCGAATTCATCAACTGCAACTGCGCCTATGGCTGCCCGTGCCAGTTCAACGCCATGCCGACATACGGGTTCTGCCAGGCGGTCGCCGGCATGGAAATCGAAAGCGGCCATCACGGCGACACCAAGCTCGACGGATTGCGGTTCGTCGGGATTTTCAGCTGGCCCGGCGCCATACACCAGGGCGGGGGCGAAGCCGCGGTGATCATCGACGAGAGGGCGACGGAAGCCCAACGTGGCGCGCTGCTTCGCATATTGGGCGGTCTGGATACCGAACCGGGTGCAACGATATTCCAGGTCTTTTCGACCACGCTGGAGAAGTTCCACGACCCGATCTTTGCGCCGATCGAATTCAACATCGACGTCGACGCGCGAACCAGTCAGCTGCATGTCGAGGGTATAACCGACGGTCGTGGCGAGCCGATCCGGAATCCGGTCACCGGCGCTGCCCACCAGGCGCGCATCGACCTGCCGCACGGCTTCGAATACGCGATCGCCGAGGTCGGGCGCGGCTGGACAAAGGCGACGGGCCCGATCAAGTTCGAGCTGGCCGATACGCACAGCCATTTCGCCAATCTGCATCTCACGCAGAGCGGCATCGTGCATTGACCTGATCCAATGGGCGACACGGCCCTCGAGGCGGTGCTGCGGCGCGATCGCGCGGTCGTGATGGCCGCGCTCGTGGTGATTGCCGTGCTCGCCTGGGCCTATGTGCTGTGGCTCGCCACCGACATGGTCATGCCCGGCTCCGCCTTGCCGGACAGCGGAGGCGGTGACATGGCCGGAATGGACATGTCGAATATGGACGGGTCGAACATGGGTATGGGCGGCATGGATATGGGCGCCGCCGTGGCGCCAGGCATCCGGGCCTGGGCATTGGCCGATTTCGCTTTCACCTTCACGATGTGGGCGGTGATGATGGTCGGCATGATGACGCCTTCGGTCGCACCGATGTTGCTGCTCTATGCCGGTGTCGGCCGCAAGGCGCGGGCGGATGGCAGGCCCATCGCTTCGACGGGATGGTTTTTTGCCGGCTACCTCGCCGTCTGGGCCGTCTTCAGCCTCGTGGCGACCGGTGCGCAATGGCTGCTCGCCCGTCTTGCCTTGCTCGACCCCTCGATGGCGACCGGCAGCGCGGTCCTCGGCGGCCTCGTCCTGATCGCCGCCGGTCTCTATCAATGGACGCCGATGAAGGGCGTCTGCCTGCGCCAATGTCAGGCCCCGATCGCGTTCCTGGCCGGCCATGGCGGATTCCGCTCCGCTCCGCTCGGCGCGCTCCGGCTGGGCATCGATCACGGCGCCTACTGTCTGGGGTGCTGCTGGGCGCTGATGGCTCTGCTGTTCGTCGGTGGCGTCATGAACGTGCTGTGGATCGCCGGCATCGCCATCCTCGTCCTGCTGGAGAAGACGGTGCCGACCGGGCAGCTGATTCCGCGCGTTTCAGGCGCGTTGATGGCTGGCATCGGGACCTGGATCGTCTTTCAAGCCTCTTGAGAACAGTCTTCGTCTGCGACCTGTATTGGACTGCAGCCGCCAGTAAATCGTCAGAAGACAATCTTGGGACATGGTAGTTCGCCCCACGCGGAGGTCAACAACCACGAGGTATTTGCCCGGGATGGATTTCGCTGCCGCGGCCGGTATCGGCCCCGCGTTGGCGTTGCATCAGCTTTGCCGCCTTTATTGGCCCCTGCTGACTAATTCGCGGGCGTGTTTGTCTGTAAATCAGGCATTTACGGCAATCGGTTTTCAAACTCTTCGGGTTTGGGTCATTTCCCTTGACCTCACAGGAATTATCGCCTTCGATGACATTTGTGAATGGGAGGCGGCGCGTCGGTTACGATGCGGGGTTTCGGGATGGGCCGGGATGAAGCCGCGTTCACACGGGAGAAAAAAATCAGGATTTACTCCTGAAAAACAGAGAAAAGGGTCTGTGGGTCATGAAACACATTGCTATCGGCATTCTAGGCGCCGCCACGCTTGGATTGATGGCGTCCGCCGCGTCGGCGGCCACGCTCGACACCGTCAAGGCGAAGGGCTTCATCCAGTGCGGCGTCTCCACCGGCCTGGCCGGCTTTTCGGCGCCGGACGACAAGGGTGACTGGCAAGGCATCGATGCGGATTTCTGCCGCGCTGTCGCGGCCGCCGTCTTCGGTGACGGCTCCAGGGTCAAGTTCACGCCGCTCAGCGCCAAGGAGCGGTTTACCGCGCTGCAGTCGGGCGAGATCGACATCCTGTCGCGCAACACCACCTGGACCATCAACCGCGATACGGCACTCGGCCTGAATTTCATCGGCGTCACCTATTATGACGGCCAGGGTTTCATGATCAACGCCAAGAAGCTGCCGGGTGTCAATTCGGCATTGCAGCTCTCGGGCGCAGCCGTCTGCGTGCAGAGCGGCACCACCACCGAGCTGAACCTCGCCGACTACTTCAAGGCCAACAAGATGGAGTACAATCCCGTCGTCTTCGAAAAGCTGGAAGAGGTCAACGCCGCCTATGATGCCGGCCGCTGCGACGTCTACACCACCGATCAGTCGGGCCTCTATGGCATACGCCTGACGCTGGGATCGCCGGCCGACCATGTCGTGCTGCCCGAGATCATCTCCAAGGAGCCGCTCGGACCTGCCGTTCGCCAGGGCGACGACCAGTGGTACCACATCGTCAAATGGACCTATTTTGCGCTGCTGCAGGCTGAAGAGCTCGGCATCACCAAGGCCAATGTCGATGAGATGAAGAACTCGGCCAGCCCCGAGATCAAGCGCGTTCTCGGCCAGGAAGCCGACACCAAGATCGGTACCGATCTCGGCGTCTCCAATGACTGGGTGGTCAACATCGACAAGGCCGTCGGCAATTATGGCGAAATGTTCGAGCGCAATGTCGGCTCGGGCAGCCCGCTGAAGATCGCGCGCGGCATCAACGCGCTGTGGACCAAGGGCGGCCTGCAATACGCGCCGCCGATCCGCTGATCGAAATGTGATCCGGGAGGCAGATCATCTGCCTCCCGGTTTCTCTTTCCAGGGGACGGTCGAATGGCATCGCAGGACGTACTTCGCGAGGAGCCCAGCCGCGGCTCCTTCATCAACGATCCGAAAATCCGGGGCATATTCTTCCAGGTGCTGGTCGTCGTGCTGCTGGTGGCGGGCGTCTGGTGGATTGCCCACAACGTCATCGACAACCTGACGCGGTTGCGCATCGCTTCAGGCTTCGGCTTCCTCAAGGGCCGCGCCGGCTTCGATATCAGCGAGAGCGCGATCGCCTATTCGTCGGATTCGACCTATGGCCGCGCCATTCTGGTCGGCCTCCTCAACACGGTCATCGTCGCCATCGTCGGCATCATCACCGCGACAATCATCGGCTTCGTCATCGGCATCGGCCGGCTCTCGAAGAACTGGCTGATCAGGAAGATCTGCACCGTCTATGTCGAGGTCTTCCGCAACATCCCGCCGCTGCTGGTCATCTTCTTCTGGTATTCCGGCGTGCTGGCCGTGCTGCCGGCGCCACGCGACAGCATCAATTTGCCGTTCGGCTCCTTTCTCAACCAGCGCGGTTTCTATTTTCCACGCGCCGTATGGGGCGACGGTTCATGGCTGATTTTCGTCGCCCTGCTCGTCGGCATCGCCATGGCGTGGTTCGTCGCGCGCAAGGCGCGGCAACGGCAGATGGCGACCGGCCAGCAATTTCCGGTGTTTTGGACATCCGCGGCGCTGATCGTCGGGCTGCCGCTGCTCGCCTATGCGCTGAGCGGCTTTCCCCTGAGCTTCGATTACCCCAAGCAGTCGACTTTCAACCTGACCGGCGGCTTTCAGGTCCGGCCGGAGTTCCTGTCGCTTTATCTGGCGCTGTCCTGCTATACCGCCGCCTTCATCGCCGAGATCGTGCGTGCCGGCATCAGGGGTGTCAGCGCGGGCCAGACGGAAGCCGCCGGAGCGTTGGGATTGCGTTCCGGATCGATCCTGCGGCTGGTCGTCGTGCCGCAGGCCATGCGCATCGTCATTCCGCCGCTGACCAGCCAGTATCTCAACCTGACCAAGAACTCGTCGCTGGCCATCGCCATCGGCTATCCGGACCTGACGGCGACCGCCGGGACAGTGCTGAACCAGACCGGCCAGGCCGTCGAGGGCGTGGTGATCATGATGGTGATCTATCTCGCCATCAGCCTTCTGACCTCGCTTGTGATGAACTGGTTCAACGCCAAGATGGCGCTGGTGGAGAGGTGAGGTAAGGACATGCAAGAACATGATATGTCCTGGGTGCGCACCGAAATGGTGCTGGCGCAGCCGGCGCCCGCCAGCGTCACCGGCCTCGGCGCATGGGTGCGCAAGAACCTGATCGCGTCTACCGGCGACACCATTTTGACAATCGTCGGCATCGCCCTGGTGGCGATGATCCTGCCGCAAATCATCAATTGGGCGTTCATCAACGCCGTGTGGACGGGGCCGGACCGGACCGTATGCGCCACGGTGGCGCAAGGCGGCATCCAGCCGGATGGCTGGACCGGCGCCTGCTGGGCTTTCGTCAATGCCAAGTTCGGCCAGTTCATGCTCGGCCGCTATCCCATCGAGGAGCGCTGGCGGCCGATCCTGGTCGCCATCCTGTTCGTGGCGCTGCTGGTGCCGATGCTGATGCCGAAGGTGCCACGCAAAGGGCTGAATGCGGTTCTGCTGTTCTTCGTGCTGCCGATCGTCGCCTTCGTCCTGCTGGTCGGCGGCATGTTCGGCCTGCCGCATGTCGAGACCTCGCTTTGGGGCGGGCTCTTGGTAACGCTCAGCCTGTCCTTCGTCGGCATTGCCGTGTCGCTGCCGCTCGGCATCGTGCTGGCGCTCGGCCGCCGTTCCAAGATGCCGATCATCAAGACGCTGTGCGTCGTCTTCATCGAGACGGTGCGCGGCATCCCGCTGATCACCGTGCTGTTCTTCGCCAGCGTCATGCTGCCGCTGTTCCTGCCGGAGGGCGTTTCGTTCGACAAGTTCCTGCGCGCTTTGATCGGCGTGTCGCTGTTTGCCGCCGCCTATATGGCCGAAGTGGTGCGCGGCGGCCTGCAGGCGATCCCCAAGGGCCAATATGAAGGTGCCGATTCGCTCGGCCTCGGCTATTGGCAGAAGATGTATTTCATCGTCATGCCGCAGGCGCTCAAATTGGTCATCCCGGGCATCGTCAACACCTTCATCGGCATGTTCAAGGACACCAGCCTGGTCATCATCATCTCGATGTTCGACCTGCTCGGCATCGTCAAACAGAATTTTTCCGATGCAAACTGGGCAACCGCGCAGACGGCGAGGTCCGGCCTGATCTTCGCCGCCTTCGTCTTCTGGCTGTTCTGCTTCGGCATGTCGCGCTATTCAATGTACACCGAACGCCGGCTCGACACCGGCCACAAACGCTAAACATAAACAAAAGAACAAGGGGATCCCTCTCATGGCCACCGAAAATGCCGTCAGCGCCGAAGAGATCAAGGTCAACGCCGCCAAGATGCAGATTTCGACGACCGATGTCGCCATCGACATCATCGCCATGCACAAATGGTATGGCGAGTTCCATGTGCTGAAGGACATCAACCTGAAAGTGATGCGCGGCGAGCGCATCGTCATCTGCGGCCCCTCCGGCTCCGGCAAATCGACCATGATCCGCTGCATCAACCGCCTGGAGGAGCACCAGAAGGGCAAGATCATCGTCGACGGTAAGGAATTGACCAACGATCTCAAGAAGATCGACGAGGTGCGCCGCGAGGTCGGCATGGTGTTCCAGCACTTCAACCTGTTCCCGCATCTGACCATCCTGGAGAACTGCACGCTGGCGCCGATCTGGGTGCGCAAGACGCCGAAGAAGCAGGCCGAGGAAATCGCCATGCATTTCCTCAAGCGCGTCAAGATCCCGGAACAGGCCAACAAATATCCCGGCCAGCTTTCCGGCGGCCAGCAGCAGCGTGTGGCGATTGCCCGCTCGCTGTGCATGAACCCGCGCATCATGCTGTTCGACGAGCCGACCTCGGCGCTTGATCCGGAGATGATCAAGGAAGTGCTGGAGACCATGGTTGGCCTTGCCGAAGAAGGCATGACCATGCTGTGCGTCACCCACGAGATGGGTTTTGCCCGCAAGGTCGCCAACCGGGTGATCTTCATGGACCAGGGCCAGATCGTCGAGCAGAACACGCCGGCCGAGTTCTTCGACCACCCGCGCCATGAGCGCACGAAGCTGTTCCTGTCGCAGATCCTGCACTAGGCTTTCGATGTTTGCGAGGAGCCCGGCTGAAACACTGCCGGGCTCTTTTGCGTATGGCATAACAGGCGACCGTTCCTGTCGCGCTGGAGCGCTTTTGCAGAGCCGCTTTTCATGAAGAGACTGGGACGTTTTCTAGGCCTTCTGTTGATTGTCGTCGCTCTCGCCGTGACGACGGGCACCCTCGTGCCGCGGCCGCTGTGGCCGGCGGCCGCCGCCATGCCCGCCGCGACGCGCCACATCCTGGTGCTGAACAATCCGATCCACACCGATATCGCCATCCCGGTCGACGATGCCGTGCGCCAGCGTTTCCACTTCCTGGTCGACGCCGGCATACCGGCCGACAGGCCGGAGGTCCGCTACATCGTCTTCGGCTGGGGCGGTCGCGCCTTCTACCTGGAGACGCCGACATGGTCCGAGCTGAAGGCGGTACCGGTGATGAAGGCACTGACCCTCGACGCGTCGGTCATGCATGTCGATGTCGCCGGTGACATCCTCGAACCGCCCCCTGACATCGCGGGGTTCGACATCACAGAGGACCGGTTCGCGGCGTTGCTCGATTTCATCGATGCGAGTTTCCAGCGCGGACCGGAAGGCCCGATCCTCGTTCCGGACGCGGCCTATTCCAGGTTCGACGGCTTCTACGAAGCCAACGGCCATTTCAACGCACTGATCGGCTGCAACACCTGGACGGCGGCCGCCTTGCGCACCGCAGGCCTGCGCACCGGCTGGTGGAACCCGCTGCCTGTATCGCTCGGGCTATCGATGCGGCTGTATAATTAGCGTGGGCATTCCGCGAATTGGCGAGTGTCGCGTTCCTTCACACCCCCCTCTGTCCCGCCAACCTTTCGCAGGTTTCAGCTTTCGTCAGCCTCCGGTGCCCGCCAGCCATAGAGCCAGTCCAAATCCGCCGCGAGTTTTTCCGACGAGCGCATTTTCAGGAACACGTTGCGCGCAATCGCCACCGGCCCTGCGGCATGCCAGGCCAGCCGGTTGACAGCGCCGCGTCGGGCGACCTGCGCGACACGCGGCCGCCGTGACTGTTCCCAAACCGCAAGCGCGGCCAGCGGGTTCGTAGGGGAGGCGTAGACCT
>NZ_RZPB01000021.1:16458-22120 GCF_003998535.1 Mesorhizobium sp. M7A.F.Ca.AU.002.02.1.1
GCAGCCGCGATCGCCATGGCCGCACCTTGCGCCGCGAATGGGGTCATCGCATGCGCGGCGTCGCCGATCAGCGCCATGCCGTTCGGTGTTGTCCAGGGCTGTTGCGGGTCGACAGTGTGGATCGGCCACGCGGTCCACGGGCCGGCCTGCTCGACCAGACGGGCAAGTTCTGCCGCAGTGCCGGCAAGAGCTCGGGTCAGGATCCCGGCGTCGGCGTTGCCGGACCAGCCCTCGGCAATGCGGTCGCCCCTGGTGAAGGCCGCGAGATTGAAGGCCGCACCCTTGCTGACGGGATAGGCCACCATATGGAAGCCGGGATGCAGGAAGGTGGTGACGCAGTCCCTGGCGCCGATGGCGGCAAAGCTCTGCCCCGCGGCGCTATCGGCTGCGATGGTCGCGCGCCAGGCCAGTTCGCCGGAGAAATGGTTTCTTGGCGAAGCCGACCCCTTGGCCGAGTCGACAAGTGGGCGCACCGATGACCAGACGCCATCGGCCCCGACCAGCAGGAAGCCCTCCGCCTCGATGGTCTTGCCGTCGATCTCGGCCGTCGCCGTGATGCCATGCGGGCCGGAGGCAACGTCGCCGATGCGCGCGCCGGTGGTGAGATGGATATCCGGCACCTCGGCAACGCGCGCGGTCAATGCGCTCTGCAGATCGGCCCTGTGCGCGACGAGATAGGGTGCTTGCCAGCGGGTTTCGGCGGCTTGCCCCAGCGGCACGCGCGCCAGTTCGCGCAAGGTCGCGGCCTTCTTCAACACCACGGCTTGCGGCCGCACCGCTGCCGGCAGCAGCCGGTCGAGCACGCCAAGCTGGCGAAGGATGCGCGTCGCGTTTGGAGAGAGCTGGATGCCGGCGCCGGCAGCTTCCAGGCGCTGCGCCTGTTCGAACACCCGAACCGCGTAGCCGCGCGAGGCGAATGCAAGGGCTGCGGTCAATCCGGCGACACCGGCCCCGGCGACGACAATTTGCCGGGAACGCGTGTCGTTCATCGGGCTGGTCGCGAAAGTCTCAGGCGGCCTGTTCGATGTAGATGCATCCGGCCGGCAGCGTTTCCGTCGCCTTCAGCTTCGGCGAATAGCGGTAGAGCGTCGAGCAATAGGGACAGACTTTTTCATTGTCGTCGCCCATGTCCAGAAACACATGCGGGTGGTCGAAAGGCGGATTGGCGCCCGTGCACATGAATTCCTTCACGCCGATGTCGATTGCCGGATAGCCCGCATCGTTCTGAAAATGGGGAATGGAACCGCCTGCCATCGTCGTCTCCTTAACGCAGTCTCGTCTGCATCTGGATCATATCAGGCCTCTTTGCAAGTTCGATGAAATCAAACTGTCGCAAAAGCCTGTCAGAGGATAAGTTAAGCCGGTTAACCCATGGCCCGAAAACCGATTTCGGTTTCCGGGAGGGACCATGGGTCGCTAGAGTGACTGGCTAGCCGGCTTGAGCGGGTGTGGAAGAGCGGGAATCATGAACGAACTGAAGCCGGTGCAGAACGAATTCGTGGATGTCGAGGTGGCTCGCCCGGAAGGCGGCAACCCGGACCGGTTTGTCAACCGCGAGTTTTCCTGGCTGCAGTTCAACCGGCGCGTTCTCGAGGAGTCGCTGAACCTCAATCATCCGCTGCTGGAGCGCGTCCGCTTCCTGTCGATCTCGGCCGCCAATCTCGACGAGTTCTTCATGGTCCGAGTCGCCGGTCTTGCCGGCCAGGTGCGCGAGGGCATCACGCTGAAGAGCCCCGACGGCCGCACCCCCGAACAGCAGCTCGAACAGCTGCTGCGTGAGGTCGAGCGGCTGCAGGAAGACCAGCAGAAGAGCCTTTCGGCGCTCACCGTGCTGCTCAACAAGGAAGGCATCGAGAGCATCACCCGCGATGCGCTGACCAAGGACGAGAAAATCTGGCTGGAAGACCATTTCCAGGAACAGGTTTTCCCGGTGCTGACCCCGCTGTCGATCGACCCGGCGCATCCGTTCCCGTTCATCCCCAATCTCGGCTTCTCGATGGCGCTGCAATTGCGCCATCGCAAGAATGGCGAGGAGATGAGCGCGCTGCTGCGCCTGCCGGTGGCGCTGAAGCGCTTCATCCGTCTGCCGGACCGCAAGCATCATGTCCGCTTCATCCCGCTGGAAGAGGCTGTCGGCCTCTATATCGGCAAGCTCTTCCCCGGCTACGAGGTCAAGGGCTCCGGCACGTTCCGCATCATCCGTGACAGCGATATCGAGGTCGAGGAGGAGTCCGAGGACCTCGTGCGCCTGTTCGAAACGGCGCTGAAGCGGCGTCGGCGCGGATCGGTGATCCGCATCGAATTCGACAGGCTGATGCCTGGCGAATTGCGCGATTTCGTCGCCGGCGAGCTTGGCGTGTCGTCCAGCCGCATCAGCGTCTTGACCGGTCCATTGGCGCTCAGCCAGATTTCCGAGATCGTCGCCGTTCCCCGCGACGACCTGAAATTCACGCCCTACAATCCGCGTTTTCCCGAGCGCATCCGCGAGCATGGCGGCGATTGTTTCGCCGCCATCCGCGAGAAGGACATCGTCGTCCATCACCCTTACGAATCCTTCGATGTGGTGGTGCAGTTCCTGCGCCAGGCAATGGCCGATCCGGAGGTGGTGGCGATCAAGCAGACGCTTTACCGCACCTCCAACGACAGCCCGATCGTGCGCGCGCTGGTCGACGCGGCCGAGGCCGGCAAGTCGGTCACCGCGCTGGTCGAGCTCAAGGCGCGTTTCGACGAGGAAGCCAACATCCGCTGGGCGCGCGACCTGGAGCGGGCCGGCGTGCAGGTGGTGTTCGGATTTCTCGAACTGAAGACACATGCGAAAATGTCGCTGGTGGTGCGGCGCGAGGACGGCAAGCTGCGCAATTACGTGCACCTCGGCACCGGCAACTACCATCCGGTCACCGCACGCATCTACACCGACCTGTCCTTCTTCACCACAGATCCGACGATTGCCCGCGATGTCGCCCAGCTGTTCAATTTCATCACCGGCTATGCCGAGCCGACGGACGAAATGCGGTTGGCGATCTCGCCGTTCACGCTGAGAAGCCGCATCCTGAAGCACATTGCCGACGAGATTGCCTACGCGGTGCAAGGCAAACCGGCGCGCATCTGGATGAAGATGAACGCCCTCGTCGATCCGATCATCATCGACGCGCTCTACGATGCCAGCCGCGCCGGCGTCGAGATCGACCTTGTCGTGCGCGGCATCTGCTGCCTGCGGCCGCAGGTTCCGGGCCTGTCGGAAAACATCCGCGTAAAATCGATCGTCGGCCGTTTTCTCGAGCACAGCCGCATCTATTGTTTCGGCAATGGTTTCGGCCTGCCGTCGGACGAGGCGATCGTCTACATCTCCTCGGCCGACCTGATGCCGCGCAATCTCGACCGCCGCGTCGAAACCATGGTGCCGATCACCAATCCAACTGTGCATGAACAGATCCTTGGCCAGATCATGCTGGGCAACATTATGGACAATCAGCAAAGTTTCGACGTATTGGCTGATGGAACCTCCCGGCGCGTCGTGCTGGAGGAGGGCGAGGAACCGTTCAACGCGCAGGAATATTTCATGACCAATCCGAGCCTGTCGGGACGGGGTGACGCGCTGAAGTCGCATGCGCCCAAGCGCATCGCGCAGTTCAAGCGCCGCAAGAAGAACGCTGCAGCGTCCGGCTGATGCTGTCTGATTCTCAGGGCCGGCTGCAGGACCGCCGACCGCTGTCCATCATCGACATCGGATCGAACTCGATCCGTCTCGTCGTCTATGAGGGGCTGGCGCGCTCGCCGACCATGCTGTTCAACGAAAAGATGCTGGCCGGTCTCGGCCGCGGCATCGTTTCGACGGGCAAGCTCGACCCCGAGGCGGTAACGCGCTCGATGGAAGAGTTCCGCCGCTTTCGTGCGCTTTCCGACCAGGCGGGCGCCGAGCAGATGTATGTGCTGGCGACCGCGGCGGCCCGCGAGGCGGTCAACGGCCCCGATTTCATCCACCGCGCCGAGGATGTGCTGAAGACCGAGATCCGAGTGATCAGCGGTCGTCAGGAAGCGTACTATTCCGCGCTCGGCGTCATTTCCGGTTTCCATCCGGCCGATGGCATCGCCGGCGATCTGGGCGGCGGCAGCCTCGAACTGGTCGATGTCAGCGGCGAGGCGATCGGCGACGGCATCACGCTGCCGCTGGGCGGCCTGCGCCTGCAGGACATGGCGAAGAACTCGCTGACCCAGGCGGCCAGGATCGCGCGTGACGAACTGGCGAAGGCCAAGCTGTTGAAAGGCGGGCAGGGCAGGCCCTTCTACGCCGTCGGCGGCACCTGGCGAAATCTTGCCCGGCTGCACATGGAAATGACCAACTATCCGCTTGGCGTCATGCACCATTACGAGATATCGGCCGAAAGCGCGGCGAACTTCCTCAAGCAGGTGGCCAAGGCCGAGATCGAGAAGGTCAAGGGCATCGAAGGCGTTTCGAAGAACCGCCGTTCGCTGCTGCCCTATGGCGCCATCGTGCTGCAGGAGATCATGGCGGCGATGCAGCCGTCGAAGATCATCGTCTCGGCGCTTGGCGTGCGCGAAGGCTTTCTCTATTCGCTGCTCGACGAGGCCGAGCGGAAGGCCGATCCGCTGATTTCGGCCTCGGAGGAACTCGCCCGCCTGCGCTCGCGCTCCGTCACCCATGCGCATGAACTTGTCGACTGGACCGCCAAGACCTTTGCCGCCTTCGGCATCGACGAGACCGAGGACGAGGCGCGCTACCGCCACGCGGCCGCATTGCTGGCGGACATCGGCTGGCGCGCGCATCCCGAATACCGCGGCAAGCAATCGCTCAACATCATTGCGCACGCGTCCTTCTTCGGCGTCGACCATCCTGGCCGTGCTTTCCTGGCGATGGCCAACGCCTATCGTCACGACGGCATCTTCAACGAAGCCATCGCCCCCGAGATCAAGGCTCTGGCATCGCCGCGTTATCTGGAGCGCGCCCGCGTCCTCGCCGCGATGATGCGCGTCGTCTACCTGCTGACGGCGTCGATGCCCGGCATCATGCCCAGGCTGAAATGGGAACAGCGCGCCAACGGCGTGCTGGCGCTGGTCTTGCCGGCATCGCTGGCCGATCTCTATGGCGAGCGGCCGGCCGGGCGCCTGGCGCAGCTGGCCAGGATCACCAACCGCCGGCTGGTGCTGGCCGTCGAGGGTGGCCCCAGCATGTCAGTGAAATAAGGCGCTAGCTGCTAGCAGACCCGTGTCTTATCTGACTTAAGCGGAGACCTGCCGGTCGTACTTCGCCGGCGGCTTCGCCTTTGATGACCGGCTTCCCCCAATCCGTCGCTGCTTTGCAGCGCCACCTTTCCCCCCTCCGGAGGGAAAGGAAGGGAGCCTCGTTGGAAGAGCGTTGGCGGCAATAGGCTCGCGGCCTTCCTCTACCCCGTCGATCAGGGGAGAGGTGACTCGACGAAGCCGAGACGGAGTGGGGTCGATCAGCTCGGGCCCATCTACGCAAAAATATCAAACCGCGCCGCGCCCGTCGATCGACCATGCGCCGGCGCCGGCCATCGCCAGCGCTACAAACCCACCTGATATCGCAATGTCCTTCATCAGCATCTGCTGGTGCAGGAAGGCGAGCATCGC
This sequence comes from Mesorhizobium sp. M7A.F.Ca.AU.002.02.1.1, assembly GCF_003998535.1. Lineage (NCBI taxonomy): Bacteria > Pseudomonadati > Pseudomonadota > Alphaproteobacteria > Hyphomicrobiales > Phyllobacteriaceae > Mesorhizobium > Mesorhizobium sp. M7A.F.Ca.AU.002.02.1.1. Next base: position 22,069 of record NZ_RZPB01000021.1, read on the forward strand.
GTCGCCGCCGCCCTGGCCATAATGGCCGATGAAGCCGGCGACGATACAGAAG
>NZ_RZPB01000220.1:0-4384 GCF_003998535.1 Mesorhizobium sp. M7A.F.Ca.AU.002.02.1.1
CTTCGATATCGGGCGTGTTGAGCTTGCGGACCTTCTCGCCCGTCTCCTTGACGGCAACCATGACCGGAATGTTGTCGACGACTATCGCGTCGACGCGGCCGGCCCTCAGCTCCAGCAGCATTTCCGGCAGGCCCTTGTAGGTACGGATATCCCAGCCACCCTTTTCGCGCGCCCATTTCTCATGCGTCTCGCCCAGCGTCACGCCAATGGTCTTGCCCTTGAGGTCGTCGAGGCTCTGCACTTTCGACTGCTCGCTGACGAAAACGGCGCGGCCGGCGTGGTAGTAAGGCCCGACGAAATCGACCACCTTTTCACGCTCAGGCGTGATCGTCATCGAGCCAACGACGGTGTCGTATTTGTTGGCGAGCAGGCCGGCAATGATGCCGTCCCAGGCCGTGGTGATGATGGTGCCCTTGACACCGATGCGCTCGGCGATGGCCTTGCCGATATCGGCGTCGAAACCGACGACTTCATTCTGGTCGTTGACGAAGTTGAAGGGCGGATACTGACCGCTCATGGAAATCTTCAGCTCGCCCGCCGCCTTGATCTTTTCGAGGTCGTCGGCCCTGGCCGAAACGGCAGTGAAGGTCGACGCAAGCAGCAGGGCCGCAACGGCGATGCCGGAAAATACTCTGTTCATCTGATTTCATCTCCTCTGGATGGCGCGCAAGGTTTGTTCTTGGGAGGCGTGCAGACGCTTTCCTGTCATCAATGATTGCCTTTGCGGTATCATTGCGCAAATAGATAATGCGAATAGAGAGCATAGATATCAGGAATGGTACTTCCACGCCCCGAACGGCTGGTCTGGGATCTCGACTGGAACCTTCTGAGGACATTCGTCGTCATCGCGGAGGTGAAGGGCATCACGCGAGCTGCGGAGCGACTGAACCTCAAGCAACCCAGCGTCAGCAATGCTCTGCGGCGACTGGAGGACCGGGTGGGCCGGCGTCTGGTCGAGCGCGACGCGACGCGCTTCGAACTGACCGAGGTCGGGCGGCTTCTCTACGAGCAGAGCGTCGAGGTGTTCGGCACCATATCGCAGTTGCCGCTGCTGATGCGCGGCATCAGCGACGATGTTCCCGGCCATGTGATGATCGCGACGGCAAGCCATGTCGTCTCGCCGCTCTTTGATCAGGCGCTGTCCGAGTTCCACAGCAACTACCCGCACGCCAGCATCACCATTTCAGTCGCAGCAAGCACCGAAGTCGCCAAGCAGGTGAGGGAGCGGCGTGCTTCCTTCGGCATCTGCCTGGTCAGCCAGCGCGATCCGGCGCTGGAATATGCGATGGTCTACCGCGAGTTCTTCGGCTTCTTCTGTGGGCCGCAGCACAGGCTTTACGGGCAAACCGGGCTGACGCTGACCGATCTCCGAGGCGAGCCCTCGGTATCGTTCCAGACCGACCATATCTCGGATGCGTTGCGGCCGGTCGCGCTGTTGCGCAGCGAGGCCCGGCTCAATGCCGATGTCGTCGGCGTGTCCTCGAGCCTGGAAGAGGTGCGGCGCATGATCGTCGCCGGGTTGGGCATTGGGCCGCTGCCGCTGCACGTCGCGCGGCGGGATGTGGCGGATGGAATGCTGTGGCGGCTGCCGCCCTATGACGCGCCGCCGGCCATCGACATCTTCCTGCTGGTCAATCCGGACAAGGTGATGAACCGCGCCGAGAAGGCGCTGCTGTCAGGGCTGCAGACGCTGATTGCCGACACGCCCCTCGATGACCGCATCTACATAGGCTGACGGGCGGAGACAGGCTTATTCGATCAAGAAGGCCGAAGAGCGGTCGCGCATCGGCTCGTCCAGAGCGACCGAGGCGCGCGCGGCAAGGTCGAAGCGCACGCTTGTCGTCCGGCTCGATGCGCGGACAATGCCGTCGAGCGAGCCCAACATCACCTGTTCGAAGGTGATGGAGGTGCGGCCGATCTTCACGACATGCGAGCGGATGGTGATGAGTGCACCGGCTTTCGTTTCATGCCGATAGTCGATTTCGGTGCGCACGTCGGCCCATCCGATCTGCGACGCCTGGTTGTCGTCCTGTCCGGCAATATGGCCGAGAAGCTGGAAGCTGGCATCATCGAACATCGCCGCGTAGTGACGCACATTCACGTGCCCCATCACGTCGCACATCCAGGGATGAGCGACGCCGACAAAGGTGACGAGAGATTTGCTCATGGGGATTTGCTCCGTGGCCTTCGACGATCGCGCAGACGCAATATCGAAACGCGCGACGACAGGCAAACGATCTGCTGTCCCTGGCATCTTCGAACCGAGAATGGCCTTCGGACTTCGTATTCGTTAGCCGCACCCTTGGCCACCTCCATCAAACGGACTATTTCAGGGGTGGCGGCGTTTCCGCCACGGGGGTCGGCATGCTCAGAGTGCAAAAGGTCAAGGTCGACGAGATCTACGTGCCGACGGCGCGCAAGAAAACGCTGCATCCCGAGACCGTCCGCCATCTCGCCGAGGACATTCTGGAAAACGGCATGAAGACGCCGATCCAGGTCCGCCATGACGGCAAGCGCCACATCCTCGTCGAAGGCCTGCACCGGCTGGAAGCGGCAAAGTGGCTCGGCGAGACCGAGATCGAGGCCTATCTGGTGCAAGCCAAGCGCCACTAAGGCTTTGGCCCATCGATCACTTTGTCATCCTCGGGTCTCCGCGACGGAGCTGCGTTCGTGCTCCGCCCGTGGATGACGAAGGTGAGTGACGCCTCGGGTCAATCGAAACGGTGTCGCAAAATTTTCGCTGGCCGATGTCGGCTTGCGGTTCATCGGCTCGTCCTTGGGACGGAAGCCAGATCAAACGCAGGACGCCATCATGACCACCAAGCTCGACATCGCCCCCACCAACGACCGCGAACTGGTTCTCGCCCGCATCATCGATGCGCCGCGCGAGAACGTCTATCGCTGCTGGACCGATCCGAAACTGATCACGCGCTGGTTCTCTCCAAAACCGTGGACGACGCCGCGCGCGGAGATGGATGTGCGCGCCGGTGGCTCGAGCCTTGTCGTCATGGCCAGCCCGGACGGCAACGAGTTCCCCAACCCAGGTGTCTTCCTCGAAGTCGTTGCCGGCAGGAAGATCGTCCTCACCGACGCCTACACTGAGGCTTGGCAGCCTTCGGAAAAGCCGTTCATGACCGTCGCGCTGACCTTCGAGGACGAGGGCAACGGCAAGACCCGCTACATCGCTCGGGTCAGGCACTGGAGCGTCGCCGACCGCGAACAGCATGAGAAGATGGGGTTCCACGAGGGCTGGGGACAGTGCGCCGACCAGCTCGAAGAACTCGCCAAAACGCTTTGATCCGCATAACGCCTTGATATCGACAGGAGAGGAGATCGATATGTTCAAAACCCTGTTTTTCGCCATTTTTGCTTCGGCCGCAGCACTGCTTGCCTGCCCGGGCATCATCAATGCAGAGGAGACAAAACCTGCCATGACGACTGAAACGAATGCACTGCCGAAGCCGGAAAAGTCCGGCCTTCTGACGATCAACGGCCTGAACTACTACTATGCAATCTATGGCAAGGGCGAGCCGCTGCTTCTGCTGCATGGTGGTCTTGGCACCACGGATATGTTCGCGCCGATCCTGCCGAAACTTGCCGAAAACCGCACCGTCATCGGCGTCGACCTGCAGGGTCACGGCCGCACCGCGCTGGGTGACCGACCATTCACCGTGGAGGCGATGGGCGACGACATGGCCGCCATCGTCAAGGCGCTCGGTTACAGCCAGGTCGATGTCATGGGCTATTCGCTAGGCGGCGGCGTCGCCTTCCGCATGGCCGTCCAGCATCCCGAAGCGGTGCGCCGCCTCGTCTTGGTATCGACCGGCTACGCCACGGACGGCTTCTATGACGAGATGCGTCCGCAGCAGGCACAGGTGAGCGCAGCCGCGGCTGAGTTCATGAAGGACACGCCGATGTACAAATCCTACGTCGCGGTGGCGCCACATCCGGAGGAGTTCCCGAAGCTCCTCGATGCGCTGGGCGGCTTCATGCGTCAGAACCGCGATTACTCGGCCGATGTCGCCAAGCTGAAGATGCCTGTCATGCTGGTCTATGGCGACAGCGATATGTATAAGCCCGAACACGAGATCAAGTTCTATCAGATGCTCGGCGGCGGACTGAAGGACGCCGGCTGGATGCGCGAGAACTTGTCGCAGAACCGCCTGGCGATCCTGCCCAACCGCACCCACTACGATGTCTTCTTCGCCCCGGAGCTGACGGCCGCCGCGCTGCCGTTCCTAAACGGCCAGACCAAGGTCAAGACCTGGGACGAGGTCGTCGGCGAAATGGAGTGAACGCCAAAACCGCCGGCTGTTGGCGGGCAGCCGGCATTCCGTGGCTCCATGACGGCTTTCGGCGTCATGGCTTCATCCCAACTCGCATC
>NZ_RZPB01000220.1:4394-8187 GCF_003998535.1 Mesorhizobium sp. M7A.F.Ca.AU.002.02.1.1
ACCCCGCACCACAAAAGGAGATGAATTGGCATAAAATTTTTTAAATTCCCCAAATCGGCCCCGCCGATACGTTGCGCGCCTATTCTCTCCCACCAGTGGATCCAGACAATGGCAAGATATGAGGGCGGATGCCTGTGCAAGGCGGTGCGCTACCGCGCGGACGCGGCTCCCATCAACGAACGCGTCTGCCACTGCCGGCTTTGCCAGAAGGCGATCGGCGCCGCCTTCAACGCACGCGTGCTGTTTCGCATCGAGGACGTGACGATCGATGGGCCGCTGGCGACTATAGGCTCTTCACCGGATCTCAAGCGCGGCTTTTGCCCGAGCTGCGGCACAACGCTGTTCTCCCGACGTGATTCCGCAGGGATTATCGGCATCACCACCGGTTCGCTCGACGATCCCACGGTTTTCAAGCCGCAAATGCATATTTTCACGGCCTCGAAGCAGCCTTGGCTGGTGCTTGATGACGGCCTGCCGAAATACGAAGGCGCCCCTCCGCCAGGCTAATTTTTCCCTTCTCCCCTTGTTGTGGAAGAAGGTGGATCGACGCGCAGCGCCAGGGGAAGGGAAGAGCGCAAGCATGGCCAAAATTTAATCCAAATCGACACGAGATAGCCGGCAAAGCGTCATTGGCGAGCCATCTTTGTCGTCCTATTTAAGGGTCGCGGGTACGGCATTCGAGGAGACGACGGATGAACGACAGCATCAGCACCCTGGACGAGCTTTTGAGAGATCCGATGGTCCTGCTTGTGATGGAGCGCGATCGTGTGCGTCCCGAACAGGTGCGCATGCTGCTCGAACGGGCTCGCCGGCCTTCGACCGATGAGCCCGAAGTGCCGCCGGCGCATGTGATCGCCAGGACATGCCAGAAACTCTGGCTCTGCCCGTAGTCGCTTTGCGATTTTCCCTGTGTGCCTCAAGCCGGCCCCAAGGTGGGCCGGTTTTCGAACGGCGTGCACCTCGGCGTGCCAGCTTACAAATCCGTAAATTGATTATCCGGCCCATGACGATAAGGCTTGCCCGGGATTGACCGATGGTCGGTCCACGCAACTCCGATCTCTCATGCACGGAATTCGATTTTGGCCGATATCTGCACCCAAGGCCTCGACACGGGCTTCGTCGGCCTGGGGTTCGCCAAGGTGGCGTTCCTCGGCGTGGTGCAAGGCATCACGGAACTGCTGCCAATTTCCTCGACTGCCCATATGCGCATCGTGCCGGCCGTGCTCGGCTGGCAGGATCCTGGCTCCGCCTTCTCCGCCGCCATGCAGCTTGCGGCCCTTGCCGCGGTGGTCAGCTATTTCTGGAGCGACGTCAGGGATATCCTGTTTGGATCGCTCGACGCTCTGGCGCGACGCGATTTCGCCGACCGGCATTTCAAGCTGGCGCTCTGGATCGTGCTGGCGACGATCCCCATCGTCATCGCCGGCGTTGCGCTGTCGGGCCTGCTCAACGCCTGCAATTCGCCGCTGCGTAGCCTGACGGTGATCGGCTGGGCCTGCATCGCCATGGCGATCCTGCTGGCGCTGGCCGAGATCTTTGCCCGTCACCGGCGCAGCATGGGCGATGCGTCGCTGACCGATGCGCTGCTCGTCGGTATCGCCCAGATCGGCGCGCTTGTCCCCGGCGTCTCGCGCTCGGGCTCGACCCTGACAGCGGCACTGGGGCTCGGCTTCAAACGGGCCGAAGCGGCGCGCTTCTCGTTCCTGCTCGGGCTGCCTGCCATCGCGCTCGCCGGCCTCAAGGAACTCTGGGAACTGCACAAGGTCCATCTCGACGCCCATGGCTGGTCGGTGCTTGCTGTCGGGCTGGTCGTCGCGTCGATCTCCGCCTTCTTCGCCATATGGGGGCTGATGCGCGTGCTGGAGCGTTTCTCGGCTTGGCCGTTCGTCATCTATCGCGGCCTGCTCGGCATCGTCTTGTTGTCGAGCGTCGCCATGGGATGGCTCGTCTAAGGCAGTTCCACAGTATCGCTTGAAACGGGCTATATCCGTACCGGACCTCGAACTTCGATTCCGGTACGCACATGGATTTTTTGACCCTCCTGCAATCGGTGCCACTGTTGCTGGCGATGGCCAAGGGGGCGCTGCCGTCGGTGGCGGCGCTTGGCGCGTCGTTCGGCCAGTGGGTTGTCTCGCTGCCACCATGCCGGGACTTCACCTTCGAGGCGACCAGCTATCTCGTTTGCGAGGTCGATCCGAAACGATATCAGCTCGAGCTGTTCTGGAAGGATGCGGCGGGCAAGCCGTTTCAGTCGCTGCACAATCTGCATGCCGCGCAACAGGCGATCGGGCGCACGATGCTGTTCGGCATCAATGCCGGCATGTATCACCCGAACCTCGCGCCGGTCGGTCTCTATGTCGAGCGCGGCCAGGAGATGGCGTCGGTGAAAACGGGTTCGGGAAGCGGCAACTTTTCCCTGCAGCCAAACGGCATTTTCTACATACGCGACGGCAGGGCCGCGGTCCGCGCCACCAGGGACTTCGTGAAGAGGCGCCCGACCGTCGACTATGCGACGCAATCGGGGCCGATGCTGGTGATCGACGGCAAGCTGCATCCGAAATTCCAGGCCGACGGCACTTCGCGGAAAACCCGCGACGGTGTCGGGGTGCGAAAGGATGGCGTCGCGGTCTTTGCGATTTCGAATGGCACGGTGACCTTCCATGCCTTCGCCCGGCTTTTCCGCGACGCGCTCGGTTGCGATAACGCGCTGTTCCTCGACGGCACGATATCCAGCCTGTTTGCGCCTGCCATCGGCCGCAAAGACGACTACTGGAATCTCGGGCCGATGATCGGCGTCTTCAGGAAATCCTGAGCCAGTTTCCACCGCGCTTACCCGCATGCGGTATGGCGAAAAAAACTTGATTCAAACTTTATTGGTAATTTCTCATTCATAACTGATCCGGTTTGTCCGTCGGCTGTCGTTTCGCCCTCGGTCTGTTGTGTTTTGAGTACAGGTCCAGATGCGGATTCCGGGCGTCGTCAGTTTTTTGATAGCATCGCTATGCCTTGCCGGCTGCTCGTCAACGGCCGGCGTCGATGCGCTGGATTTGCAGAAACCCTCCAACGAGACCACCAGTTCCGTGATCCGGCCGCCGGCACCGATCGCCGCTGCTCCGGCGGCAAGGGGCAACAGGGCGGCAAGGGCCGGATTGGCTCCCATGTCTGACAACGGTCCGGGGGAAAAAACGCGCCCGTTCGGCTTGGCGGAGGAGGAAGAGACGGGGGTGTTTGCCGCACCTGATGCGCCTGATCCCCAAGTGCCTGATATCGGCGGGCTGCCGGTCGAGCCGGCAGCCTTGGTGTCGCCGCCCAAGCTATTGACCCGCGCGGCACCGGCCATGCTTGCCGGGCCGCTCACCCGTTACGGTTTTCGCGACGCCAAGCCGATCAATTTCGGCAAGGGTTCGCCTCGCCGCCTTGCAGTGCACGGCGTCGACGTCTCGCGTTGGCAAGGCAACGTCAACTGGGACAAGCTGCGGGCGCAGGGCGCCAACTTCGCCTACATCAAGGCGACCGACGGTGGCGACCACCTCGATCCGATGTTCATGAAAAACTGGCGCAACGCCGACGCCGCCGGCTTGAAGCGCGGCGCCTACCATTTCTTCTACTGGTGCCGCACGGCGGGCGAGCAGGCGGACTGGTTCATCCGCAACGTGCCCAGGGTCGAAGGCGCGCTGCCGCCGGTGATCGACGTCGAGTGGAACGGCGAGTCCAGCTGCAAGCGGCGGCCGTCGCGCGAAAAGGTGCTGGAAAAGATGCAGGTGTTCATGGACAAGCTGGAGCGCTATTACGG
>NZ_RZPB01000221.1:0-8181 GCF_003998535.1 Mesorhizobium sp. M7A.F.Ca.AU.002.02.1.1
CCGCTGCTGGCAAAGCTCGAAGCGGCCAGCGTGCCGGCGAGCCCGATCAACACGATCGGCCAGATGTTCGCCGACCCGCAGACGATCGCGCGCGGCATGCGGCTCGACCTGGACGACGGCCATGGCAATCTTCTGCCTTCGGTGCGCGCGCCGATGGTGATGTCGGGCACGCCGCTGGTCTATGAGCGCCCCTCGCCGCGCCTGGGCGAGCACACCCAAGAAATCCTTGCCGAACTGGAGAAGTCTGGACAATGAAGACTGGCGGACAACTCATCGTCGACGCTCTCGAAGCCAACGGCACCGACCGCATCTACTGCGTGCCCGGTGAATCCTATCTGGCGGTGCTCGACGCGCTGCACGATTCAGCGATCCGCACCATCGTCTGCCGCCAGGAAGGCGGTGCCGCCATGATGGCCGATTGCCACGGCCGCCTGACCGGCAAGCCCGGCATCTGCTTCGTCACCCGCGGCCCCGGCGCCACCAATGCCTCGGCCGGCATCCACATCGCCATGCAGGATTCGATACCCGTCATCCTGTTCATCGGCCAGGTCGCCGGCCACGCCAAAGAGCGCGAGGCTTTCCAGGAGGTGGATTACAAGAGGTTCTTCGGCGACATCGCCAAATGGGTAGTCGAGATCGACGACGCCTCGCGCATCCCAGAATTCGTCACCCGCGCCTTCGCCGTGGCGACATCGGGCCGTCCCGGCCCAGTGGTGATCTCGCTGCCCGAAGACATGCTGACCAGTGTCGTTGAAGCGCCCGTCGCCTTGCCGCACACACCGGTCGAAACGCGGCCCGGGGAAGCCGAACTCGATGCGCTTGAGAAATTGCTGGCCAAGTCCAAGCGGCCTTTCGTCATCCTTGGCGGCACGCGCTGGGACGCCGAGGCGGTTGCACAAATGCGCGCGATCGCCGAGGCCTGGTCGCTGCCGGTCGGCTGTTCCTTCCGCCGCCAGATGCTGTTCGATCATCTGCATCCGAACTATGCCGGCGATGTCGGCATAGGCATCAACCCGAAGCTGGCCACAGCGATCAAGCAGGCCGACCTCGTGCTGCTGATCGGCGGCCGCATGGGCGAAATGCCCTCCTCGGACTACACGCTGCTGAAAAGCCCCTACCCGGCCCAGACACTGGTCCATGTCCATGCCGATTCCGGCGAGCTCGGCCGCGTTTACAGGCCGGCATTGGCTATCAACGCCTCGCCGTCCGCCTTCGTCGACGCTTTCGCCAAACGCAAGCCGGCCTCCGCACCCGTCTGGGCAGCCGAGACGCCAAAGCTGCATGCCGCCTATCTCGACTGGTCGACACCACCCGAAAGCGGCCCCGGCCCGGTCCAGATGGGCCCGATCATGAACTATCTCGAAAAGATGCTGCCCGACGACGCCATCCTCACCAACGGCGCCGGCAATTATGCCACCTGGGTGCATCGTTTCCATCGCTTCCGCCGCTTCGCCACTCAAGGTGCGCCGACGTCAGGCTCGATGGGCTATGGCACGCCTGCGGCAGTCGCCGCCAAAGAGCTGTTTCCAGAGCGCACCGTGGTCGCTTTCGCCGGCGACGGCTGCTTCCTGATGAACGGGCAGGAATTCGCCACTGCCGTGCAATACGACCTGCCGATCGTCGTCGTCGTCGTCAACAACGGCATCTACGGCACCATCCGCATGCATCAGGAGCGCGAATATCCCGGCCGCGTGGTGGCCACCGACCTCAAGAACCCCGATTTCGCGGCTCTCGCCCGCGCCTATGGCGGCCATGGCGAAACGGTTGAGAAGACGGCGGACTTCGCCCCGGCCTTCGAACGCGCCCGCGCCAGCGGCAAGCCGGCGATCGTCGAGATCAGGCTCGACCCCGAAGCGATCACCCCGACCCGGACGATGACCCAGATCCGCGACAAGGTTTGAGGGCCGACCGGGGCAAGTCGAGTTCCTTCACGCCCCCTCTGCCCTGCCGGGCATCTCCCCCTCAAGGGGGGAGATTGGCAGTTTCGTCGTCTCGCCCTTCTTCCAACACTGGCGATTGGCGAAACCCGAAGTACATTCGATCTCCCCCCTTGAGGGGGAGATGTCCGGCAGGACAGAGGGGGGCGCTGTCCTGCCAACCTTCAACGGTCAGCTACTTCGCCTTCTCGATCTGGCCGCGGACCTCCCCATTCGGGTTCGCTTTGGTGTGGACGTTGACGTAATACTTGCCGGCCTCAAGGTCAGCCGCCTGGGCATCAGTGAGCGTCTCCGACCCCTTGATCGGGCTCTTGAGTTTTTTGAACGGGATGACAGGGTCGGCGTTTTCACCCATCGCCGCAGGGCCATGGATATGCGCGGCCGTCGCCGGTCCGCTGAGGCCGGAATATTTGACGTTCCAGTTGAGCTTCTTCTTGGTCGTGTCGAAGGTGAAAGTGGCTGTGCCCTTACCCTTCGTGGTGACGGGCGGGCTCTGCTGGCTGCCGTCTAGTGTCGCCTTGAACTTTTCCATGGCTGCCAGGGCGGGCGATGCGAACAGGAAAGCGGTCGAAATGGCCAGCGCCGACAGCGCCGGTAAGAAGGATTGGGTGCGCATGAAGAACCTCCGATTGACTGTGCACGCGTCGCGGCTCCCCGGCGCGCGCATGCGCCAACGGAACGGCCTGGCGGCACAATGTATCCAACCACACGTTTTTGTGATGACGTATAGAGATCCTAGGGCCGTCCTGTCCGGCTTCAGCGATAGCGGTCAGACCGCCGCCAGCGCCTGCGTCAGGTCGGCGATCAGATCGTCCGGATGCTCGACGCCGATCGACAGCCTGACCGTGGTCTCCAGCACGCCGATGCGCTGGCGCACCTCGAAGGGAATGCCCGAATGGGTCATGGCCGCGGGGTGACTGGCCAGCGATTCCGTTCCGCCGAGGCTCACCGCCAGCTTGAAGATCTGCAATCCGTTGAGGAAGGCGAAAGCCGCCTTCTCCCCGCCCTTGATGTCGAAGGAGAAGGTTGATCCGGCGCCGCTGCATTGCGCCCTGTAGGCGCGGCCGGCCGGCGTATTCTCGCCCAGAAACGGCAGGTAGTGCACCTTGTCGACCTTGGCGTGGTCGCGCAGGAATTCGGCGATCAGGCGAGCATTGTCGTTGGCCCGCTCCATGCGGATCGACAGCGTCTCCAGCGAGCGGCCGAGCATCCAGCAGGAATGCGGGTCGAGCTGCGTGCCGATCGCGCCGCGCAGCGCCTTGATCGGCTTGGTGATAGCCTTGCTGCCCATGGCGGCACCCGCGATCAGGTCGGAATGGCCGCCGACATATTTGGTCAGCGAATAAACCGACACGTCGGCACCATGTTCGATCGGCCGCTGGAACACCGGACCCAGCAATGTGTTGTCGCACACGATGATCGGCGTTGACCCTTGGCTCGCGCCGATCTCGTCGGCGATCTTGCGCATCAGCGCGAGGTCGACCAGGCTGTTGGTCGGGTTTGACGGCGTCTCGATCAGGATGACCGACACGCGGCCTTTCGCGACGGCCGCGTCGGCGGCCGTGCGCACCGCCGGCTCGTCCACGCCATCCGCGAAACCGACAGCACCGATGCCGAAACCGGAGAGCGTGCGCGTCAAAAGCGTCTCCGTGCCGCCGTAGAGTGGCTGCGAATGCAGGATGACGTCGCCCGGACGGGCATAGGCGAGCAGCGTCGTGGCGATCGCCGACATGCCCGATGAAAACAGGATGCAGGCATCCGTCCCCTCATAGATCGCCAGCCGGTCCTCGACGATCTCGCTGTTGGGATGATTGAAGCGCGAATAGACCAGGCCGGAGGCGGTGCCGCTCGGCGGCTCCTTCCTGCCGGAGGTGTAGTCGAAGAAGTCGCGTCCCTCCTCCGCCGACTTGAACACGAAGGTCGAGGTCAGGAACACCGGCGGCTTGACGGCGCCCTCCGAAAGCTGCGGATCGAAGCCATAGCTCAGCATCAGCGTCTCCGGGTGGAGCTTGTGGTTGCCGATATGGGTTTTCGACGGGCGTGGCGCGGTCATGGCTTTTCCTGCCTGTTCGACTGAAATAGTGAACGGCAATTTATGCGATCTCGTTCCGCCAGTCCTTGCTATTTTTGGGCTCACATGGCTGCATCCCCGCAACAAATTGCCTGGAGAGACCGAAAGTGCAGCAGAAGATAGCCGACGATTTCGACCTGAAAATCCTGCGTGAGCTGCGGGCCGACGCCCGCATCACCAACAACGAGCTTGCCGAGCGCATCGGCCTGTCGCCGTCGCCCTGCCTGAGGCGGGGGCGGCGGGTGGGGGAGACCGGGGGCATCAGAGGCTACACCACGCTGGTCGATCCCTCAGCCTTCGGCTGGAGCATGGTCGCCATCGCCACCATCCGGCTCAGCCGCCAGAACGAAGACGAGATCGTGATGTTCGAGGACGCGATCCGCGGCTGGGAAGAGGTGCTGGAATGCCACCTCGTCACCGGTTCGCGCGACTATGTGCTGAAAGTGGTGACGGGAAGCCTCGAACAATACGAGCGCTTCATCAAGGAAAAGATCGCGCGGCTGAAATGCGTCGCCTCGATCGAGACCAGCTTCGTCATGAACACCATAAAGGAACGGCGCCTCTGACATTTCTGCCGGAGGCGCCGCTTTCTGGATAGATGTGTTGCCGGCTAGGCTTACTTGACCGCTTTGTCGGTGATGGCGGTGGTGTAGGCGCCGGTCGGCTCCTTGGTGATGATCTTCTGGTCGAGCAGCGCCTTGGCGGTGCGCTCGTAGGTCGCCGGGTCAAGCTTGCCGTCGGCATTGTCGATCAGCTTGGCGACTTCGCTCATCATGCGCTTCTGGTGGTTCTCGTCCTGGCCGCCGCCGTCCATGACGATGCCTGCGGCTTCGTCATTGTTGTCGATGGCATATTTCCAGCCCTTCATCGAGGCGCGCACGAAACGCACCATCTTGTCTTCGAAGGCCGGATCCTTGAGCTTGTCTTCGGACGCATAGAGCCCGTCCTCGAGCAGGTCGTTGCCCATGGCCGAGTAGTTGAACACGGTCAGCTGTTCCGGCTTGTAGCCGGCGTCGATCAGTTGCCAGTATTCGTTGTAGGTCATGACCGAGATGCAGTCCGCCTGCTTCTGGATCAGCGGCTGCACGTCAAAACTCTGCTTGAGCACCGTGACGCCGTCCGGGCCGCCCTCGGTCTTCAGGCCGAGCTTGTTCATCCAGGCGTAGAACGGATACTCGTTGCCGAAGAACCAGACGCCGAGCGTGTGACCTTTGAAGTCGGCTTCGGTCTTGATCGGGCCGTCCTTCGGGCAGACCAGCTCCATGCCGGCCTTCTTGAACGGCTGGGCGATGTTGACCAGCGGCACGCCCTTTTCGCGGGCAGCCAGCGCACCGCCCATCCAGTCGACGATAACGTCGGCACCACCGCCGGCGATCACCTGCTCGGGCGCGATATCGGGACCGCCCGGCTTGATGTCGACGTCGAGACCCTCGGCCTCATAGAAACCCTTGGCCTTGGCGACATAGTAGCCGGCAAACTGGGCCTGCGTGACCCATTTCAGCTGCAACGTCACCTTGTCGGCGGCCATTGCCTGGAAAGCGGCAAGCGACATCGCGCCAGCCAGAACGGGAATAATCAGTCTTTTCATTTTGTTACCCTCTGAAGTTAGTGCCCTAAACCCACCGCCCCTATCCACCACGGACAGAGGGATGCCAAAACGTGACGGCTCTTTCGACAAGAGCGACCACGCCATAAAAGACCGAACCCGCAAGTGCTGCAACTGCGATTTCGGCCCAGACCATGTCGATGTTCATCCGCCCGACCTCGGTCGAGATGCGGAAGCCCATGCCGACGACAGGCGTGCCGAAGAACTCGGCAACGATGGCGCCGATCAGCGCCAGCGTCGAGTTGATCTTCAGCGCGTTGAAGATGAAGGGAGCTGCTGCCGGCAGCCGAAGCTTCAAGAGCGTCGGCCAGTAGCCCGACGCGTAGGTGCGCATCAGGTCGCGCTCCATATGGCCGGAGGCGGCCAGACCGGCGACCGTGTTCACCAGCATCGGGAAGAAGGTCATGATGATGACCACCGCCGCCTTGGACTGCCAGTCGAAGCCGAACCACATCACCATGATCGGCGCGACGCCGATGATCGGCAGCGCCGAGACCATGTTGCCGATCGGCAACAGGCCGCGTCGCAGGAACGGCACACGGTCTGCGAGCACCGCGGTGATGAAGCCGGCGCCGCTGCCCACGACATAGCCGAAGATGACCGCCTTGAAGATGGTCTGGCGGACATCGGCGCCGAGCACCGGCAGCGAACCGGCGATGCGCGCGCCGATGGCACTTGGCGGCGGCAGCAGGATGAAGGGTATGCCGGCCCCACGCGTCACCGCTTCCCAGATGATCAGGATCCAGGCGCCGAAGATGGCTGGGATGATCAGGCCCAGCGCGGTGCGAGCCCATTTGGCGAACGGACGCAATGATGACAGCACCGCCACGCAGCGCCAGCCAAGCAGCCATGCGGCGGTGAGAAGCAGGAAGTACGGCGTCCGCGCCAGGCCTTCGAAACCGGTGATGCCGCCAATCAGCAGCCAGGCGGCCAGATGCGCGCCGATGAAAAGCACAACGGCTTCGACGATGGACGGTATTCTGGTCACCGAGATCAAAGCGGCGACAAGCAGCACGCCGAAAATCAGCCAGGTCGTCGCCACATAGGGGTATATCAACGTCCCTGCAGGCTGCGCCAGTGCATCGACTTTCGGCGCGGCGATCGGGCCGAGCGCCACTGCGATCAGGCACAGCACGATCGCCAGCACTGCCTGCCAGGAGGGTTTCAGCCAGTTCATGCCGGCCTCCCGCCCATAGCGCGGTCGACGAGGCGCCCGGCAATGCCGACCACCATGACCAGAAGGGCTGCCACCACCGAACCGGCGACCAGCGCCGACCAGATGTCGATGGACTGGCTATAATAGGCGCCGGCGAGCAGCTTGGCGCCGATGCCGGCGACAGCGCCTGTCGGCAGTTCGCCGACGATGGCGCCGACCAGGCTTGCCGCCACCGCCACCTTCATCGAGGTGAACAGGAACGGCACCGAAGCAGGCACGCGCAACATCCAGAAGGTCTGCGCGCGACTGGCATTGTAGGTGTGCATCAGGTCGAGATGCATGATCTCGGGCGAGCGCAGCCCCTTCACCATGCCGACAGTCACCGGGAAGAACGACAGATAGGTCGAAATCATCGCCTTCGGGACGAGCCCGCTGATGCCGATCGCCCCCAGCACGACGATGATCATCGGCGCCACAGCCAGGATGGGAATGGTCTGCGAGGCGATGATCCACGGCATCAGGCTGCGGTCGAGCGTCGCCACATGGACAATGCCGACGGCGATGATGATGCCGAGCGCCGTGCCGAAAGCGAAGCCGAGCAGCGTCGACGAAAGCGTCACCCAGGCATTGTAGACCAGGCTGCGGTTGGAGGTGATGGGCCGCAGGAAGGTGTTCTCGAAGAAATTCACCGCCACCTGGTGCGGCGCCGGCAATGTCGGCTTCGGCTGCGACAGCGTCTTGCCGATGAGTTGGCTGAACGTGGATGTTTCACCCGCGCGACGATCGAGATCGCGCTGGAACGGCGTGTTGAGGATGACGGCGAAGACATACCAGAGCGCGATCACGCCAACGAGGATGGAGGTGACGGGAACGAGCTTGTCGCGGAAGGTGTCCATCTAGCGGGCCTCAGCCGACTGGCGCCCTCCTCTCCCCAACGGGGAGAGGGTGGCCGGAGCGAAGCGGAGGTCGGGTGAGGGGGTGGAAATCTTTCCGTCAAGGCAAGCCAAGATCGTATCCAGGACCGCTCGACGTTCGGCCAAAACCTCATGATTCCAGAACCGGAGAGCCGAATAACCTTGTCCGTTCAGCCAAGCTGTCCTGGAAGGGTCGGTTGGAGAATCTGCGTGCTGACTACCATCAAGTTCGACAATCAGGCTTACCTCGCGACAAACAAAATCCGCGATGAACGGTCCAAGCGGCACTTGCCTCACAAATTTGTAGCCATTGAGATGACGGTCTCTCAGCTCCCCCCAAAGCCTGTATTCAGCCTCGGTCTCGTCAACCCGCAGCTTTCGGGCGCGAGCGGTTGCCCCGACCTTTCTCTTGGTCGGATCCGTCGGCGCCGCCCCCTCACCCGACCTCCGCTTCGCTCCGGCCACCCTCTCCCCGTTGGGGAGAGGGTGGCCGGAGC